>NZ_JBHVGZ010000004.1:9003-257405 GCF_042800355.1 Streptomyces sp. NPDC057623 | reverse complement strand
GGGGGGGGGGGTGGGGGCGGGGGGGGGGGGGGTGTGTGGGGCGGTTGCGTTGTTTGTTTGTTCTTTTTTCCTTCCCCCCCCCCCCCCCCCCCCCACGCCCCTCCGGCTCCCTCGCGGCCGGTGTCGTGGGAACAGTGCGGGTTGGTGGGCCGTCGCCCGGCGTTGGTGCGTCTCCAGTGGGCCTGGGCTTGGGAAAGCGCGTCTCGCGGGCCGGGACCGGGCGCCTGGACCGGGACTGGGACCTGGGCCTGGACCGGGGGGCCTGGACCGGAACCTGGAACTGGGCCGGAACTTGGACATGGACCGGGACCTGGGCCGGGGGACCTGGACCGGAAACCGAGACCTGGACCGCAGACCCTGGACCGGAAACCGAGACCAGAAACCGGGCCCGGACCGGACCCGGACCGGACCCGGACCGGAAATCAGAACCGGACCCCGGACCCGGACCCGGACCGGACATCGGGACCCGCGACCGGAACCGCAGCGCCTCGGGCTACCAGCCGGACCGGCTACCAACATGGGGCACATCCCCAAGCGGCCCCCGCTCAAGATGGGCACGGCCCGACCAGAGGGCCATGGGATACGGTTTCTGTATCGGTGGGGGCGCGTTTTCCGGCCGTATGCCGAGGCAGGCGCAACGGTGAAGGAGCCGCAAGGGTGAGTCAGCGCAAGGTGTCCGGCGACGCCGGTCGGGCCACCATCCGGGACGTGGCGGAACGCGCGGGTGTCTCCGTCGCCAGCGTGTCGCGCGTCCTGTCGGGCAACTACCCGGTGTCGGAGGACCTGCGGCGCCGGGTGATGAAGGTCGTCCAGGACCTGGACTACGTCACCAACGCCCACGCCCGTTCACTGGCCGGTGGCGGCACGCCCACCGTGGCGATCCTCATCAACAACATCACCGGCGCCGCGTTCGCCCACGTGGCGAAGGGCGTTGAGGGGGCCGCCACGCTGCGTGGCTGGCTTTCGCTGGTGGGGACCACGGGGGACGATCCCGAGCGGGAACTCGCGCTGGTCAATCTCATGCGGCAGCAGGGCGTCGCCGCCGTGGTGCTGCTGGGCGGGGCGTACGACTACGACGAGTACCAGCTGCGCATGGCCCGGTTCGCCCGTTCCCTCGATGCCGCCGGGTCCCACCTGGTGCTGGTGGGGAGGCCGCCGCTGGAAGGTGACGTGCCGGCGACGACGGTGGACTACGACAACGAGGGCGGCGCCTATGCCATGGCCAGCCATCTGCTGTCCGCCGGACACCGCAGCGTGCTCGTGCTGCCGGGGCATGCCGAACTCACCACGGCTCAGGGCCGGTTGAAGGGCGCCCGGCGGGCCTTCGAGGCCTATGGCGTGCCTTTCGAGCCGGGCATGGTGCGGCATGGGCCGTACGACTACGAGCACGGGTACGAGGCCGTCGAGGAGGCCCTGGCGGAGCGGTTGGAGTTCACCGCCGTGCTCGCCGGGACCGACGTGGTCGCCGCGGGGGCCATGCAGGCCCTGCGAGCGGCGGGGCTACGGGTGCCGGAGGACGTGTCGATCGTCGGGTACGACGACATCCCCCTCGCTTCCCAGCTCACGCCCCAACTCACCACCGTGCACGTGCCGTACGAGGAGATGGGGCGGGTGGCGCTGCGCGCCGTGGCCGACCGGCGGGAGGGTGGTTCCGGTCGCCGGAAGGGCGGCGACGGCGACCACTTGGTGCTGGGCACCCATGTCGTCGTACGCAACTCCGTGCGGCCGCCTGCCGCCGCACGGCGCGACTGAGGGTCGTCTCCGGTTCGTCAGCGAGTGAGCGAGTGAGCGAGTGAGCGAGTGAGCGAGTGAGCGAGTGAGCGAGTGAGCGGACGAACGAGTCAGCGCGTGGCTTGCATGCGATCCGTTTCGTAATCGGTTTCTTTGTTGTTTTCCAAGTCGCGCCGGAGCGGTTGGGAGCGCTCCCGACCGTCCGTGCAGACTGCGCCCGATCCTGCTCTGACCTGGGCATAAGTCCGCACCCGCGGGGCTGCGCCGACCGGCGGGCAGACCTAACCTCACGGACAAAACGGCGTAACAAATTTCCGCGCACCTCTTGCTATGAGCAGAGCCCTCGGCCTACCGTCCCTGCAACCGCTTACTACAGCTTCCGCTTGGCCGACCCCCCGCAACCGCGAGCCGACGATTTTTCCGGCCGCCGTTCCTGGCCGGCGCCACCGAGCCGCCGCCGTTCCGCAAGAACGCTCTCATTCCGAAGGATCACGGTCAGATGAACTTCACCAGCTCCCGGAGAAGGTTCGCCTCCGCCGCCGTCGCGGGAATCGCACTGTCGGGTCTGCTCGCCGCCTGCGGTGGATCCGACTCCCAGGACTCCGAGTCCTCCGGTCCGGTCACCCTCGACTTCTGGGGCTGGGCCAACGGCCAGGAGGCGGTCGTGAAGGCGTTCAACGCCTCGCACAAGGACGTCCAGCTCAAGTACACGAAGGTCACCGACCAGCTGACCATGCAGAAGCAGCTGACCAACGCCGTCAAGGCGGGCAACGCGCCCTGTCTGATGCAGAACACCGGTGAGTACGTGACGAGCTGGGTCTCGCAGGGTGCGCTCGCCGACATCACCCAGTACGTCGAGGGCGACAAGGACAAGTTCAACGCCGGATCGTGGGCGACCGGTCAGGTGCAGGGGAAGGTGTACGGGGTGCCGACCGCCTCGGCTCCCGCCTTCACCATCTACCGGACGGACCTCTTCGAGAAGTACGGGCTCAAGGCGCCGGCCACCTGGGACGACTTCATCGCCGCGGGCAAGGAGCTGAAGAAGCACGACATCAAGATCACCAACTACGCCGGTGAGGACCCGAGCACCCTGGAGGTGCTGGCCATGCAGGCCGGGGCGCACTGGTACGGCATCGACGGTGACTCGTGGGTCGTGAACTTCAAGGACGAGGGCACCCTCAAGGCCGCGAAGGTGATCCAGGAGATCATCGACAACGACCTGAACTCGAAGTTGTCGTTCGCCGACTACGCGGCCGTGCAGCGCAACTACGACAACGGCGGGACCGCGACCCGGCAGATCTCCACCTGGCAGATGTCCGGCATGGTGCAGAACTTCACCAAGTCGTTCGGCGACTGGGCGCTCGCCCCGTGGCCGACCTTCAAGGGCGAGGCCGCCAAGACGCCGGCCGCCACCAACCAGAGCGGCAACCTGACCCTGGTCAGCGAGCAGTGCAAGAACAAGGAGCAGGCCGCCGAGGCGGCGCTGTGGATGTCCACCGACACCGGTGCGGTGAAGACCATGGCCAGCCCGGAGACCGGCAGTGGTGTGATGCCGGCCCTCAAGGACAGTGACTCGTACGTGTCCGAGGCGATCTCCGAGAAGCTGCTCGGCAAGAACTACCAGCCGGCCGAGAAGGTCGTCACGGACAGCCTGGGGACCGTCACCACCGACTGGACCTTCGGGCCGAACTGGACCGCGATGTTCACGGAGATGCAGGACGAGTGGGCCGCGGTCGTGAGCAAGAAGCAGAAGGTCACCGATCTGCTCGACCACATGCAGGAGTGGACGGTCAACGACCTGAAGCAGCGCGGCATCAGCGTCAAGGGCTGAGGCAGACTCGATGATTCGCTCCCAGCGCTGGAAGGGTGCCGCCTTCACGGTGCCCTTCCAGCTCGGCTTCGCTTTCCTGTATCTGCTCCCGATCGGTTACGCGGTCTACCAGTCGCTGTTTCTGCAGAAGCAGTCCGGGCTCGGGCTCGGCGGCGCCACGACGGAGTTCGTGGGGCTGGAGAACTACCAGCACGGACTGACCGACTCGGCGTTCATGACCTCCATCCTGCGGGTGGTGCTGTTCGCCTGTGTGCAGATTCCGTTCATGCTGCTCGTCAGTCTGGTGCTGGCGCTGTTCCTGGACGCCGTCAGCTCCAAGGCGGCCGGGCGGTTCCGGATCCTGCTGCTGGTGCCGTACATGATCCCCGGCGTGGTCGCGGCCCTCGTGTGGATCAACCTGTACAGCCCCGAGGTGGGGCCGCTGACCGCGCTCGGGGAGGTCTTCGGTCTCGACTGGAACTTCTTCGCGCCCTCCATGGTGTGGCCGGCCATCGGCAACCTGCTGACCTGGCACGGCATCGGCTACAACATGGTGATCATCTACGCGGCCCTCCAGGGCGTGCCCCGCGAGCTGTTCGAGGCCGCGCGACTGGACGGCGCCTCCGAGATGCGGATCGCGCTGAGCATCAAGATCCCGTTCGTGCGCGGGGCGCTCGTACTGACCGCTCTGCTGTCGATCATCCAGATGCTCCAGATCTTCAACGAGCCCGCGCTGTTCCGGAACGTGACCCCGCAGACCGTCAGCGACAGCTTCACCCCGATCATGATCATCTACAACCAGGCGTTCAACGCCGGCAACTACCACTACGCGGCGGCCCTTTCGGTGCTGCTCGCCCTGATCCTCGGCATCGCCTCCCTTCTCTTCTACCGGCTTACCTCGAAGGAGGCGGACTGATGGCGCTGACGGAGAATCGTCAGGAGGGCGGGGTGCGAAAGGCCGTCGTGCCGCCCGGTGGGGGTGGTGTCCGGCGGCGGACCCGACCCGATCCGGCCTCCCGTTCGCGGGGCGGTCAGCGGTTCATGCTGGTCGGGCTGGTCCTGGCCAGTGTCTACAGCCTGTTCCCCGTGTACTGGCTGATGATCGCCGCGACCAAGGACCGGGTGGGGCTGTACCAGAGCAACGGGCTGTGGTTCTCCGGCTGGCACCTGTGGGACAACATCCAGCAGGTCTTCACCTACGAGGACGGCATCTTCCTGCGCTGGACCGCCAACTCGTTTTTGTACGCCGGTGTCGGCTCCCTCGGCGGCACGCTCATCGCGCTCGCCACGGGCTACGGCCTGGCACGGTTCGACTTTCCCGGGCGGGGTGCCGTCTTCGCGTGTGTGGTGGGGTCCTTCCTCATTCCGATCGCGCTGCTCACGCTGCCGCTGTATCTGCTGTTCTCGGCGATCGGGATGGTCGACACCCCGTGGGCGATGCTGATCCCCTGTCTGATCAATCCGTTCAGTGTGTATCTGGCGAAGGTGTACACCGAGGCCACCATCCCGTTCGAGCTGCTGGAGGCGGCTCGTCTCGACGGCGCCGGTGAGCTGCGGATCTTCTTCAGCATCGTGCTGCGGATGATGACGACGGGCGGCGCGACGGTGTTCCTGCTCGCCTTCGTCAACACCTGGAACGCGTTCTTCCTCCCGCTGACCGTGCTGCGTGGCGAGGAGAACTGGACGCTCAACCTGGGTCTGTACAACTGGTCCGGCAAACGCCTGGAGTCGGGCATCGACGTGACCAGTCTCGTCCTGACGGGTGCGCTGCTGTCCATCGTGCCGATGGCGATCATGATGGTCGCGATGCGGCGCTACTGGCGGACCGGCGTGACGTTGGGTGCCCTCAAGTGACCCTCGCCCTGGGAGTGTTCGAGTGACCCTGCTGCACAATCCCGTGATCCGCGGTTTCGCCCCGGACCCTTCCCTGGTCCGGGTCGGCGACTGGTACTACGTGGCGACGAGTTCCTTCGAGTGGTTCCCCACGATCCCGATCCACCGCTCCCGGGACCTGGCCCACTGGGAGTACGCGGGCCACGTCCGCGGTGCGGTCCCCGGCGACTGTCTGGCCGGTGTGCCCGACTCGGGCGGCATCTGGGCCCCGTCGCTGAGCTGGGACGGGGAGCGGTTCTGGGTGGTCTACTCGGTCGTGCGCTCGGTGGGCACGCCGTACTTCGACACGGACACGTATGTCAGTACGGCCACGGAGGCAGGCGGCGAGTGGACGCGGCCGCGGCGGATCGCGAGCCATGGCTTCGACCCCGCGCTCTTCCACGACGAGGGGCGGCTGTGGCTGCTCAACCTCCAGAACGACCACCGTCCGGACGGCCGGCGGTTCGCCGGGATCGTCCTCACCGAGCTGGACCGCGAGACGCTGGTCCCGGTCGGTGACACGCATCTGCTGCTCCAGCACGAACGGCTCATCGAGGGGCCGAAGCTGGTGCAGCGGGACGGCTGGTTCCACCTCGTGCTCGCGGAGGGCGGCACGGGTGTCGAGCACGGGGTGCTGGTGGCACGCAGTCGGGCGATCACCGGGCCGTACGAGCTCGACAGCCGGCCCCTGTTGACGACGCGCGACGATCCTTCGGTGCCGTTGCAGAAGGCCGGGCACGCGGAGCTGGTGGAGACGCCCGAGGGCGAGTGGGTGATGAGCCACCTCACGGCACGGCCGTTGCGGACGCCGGACGGTCCGCGCTGCCCTCTCGGCCGGGAGACGGCGATCCAGGCGCTGACCTGGGACGAGGACGGGTGGCCCCGGTTGCGGCACGGGGGGTGGCATCCGGCGGTCGAGGTCGACGTACCGACGCGTCCCGCCGAGCCGGAGCCCGGGCACAGGGCGCGGGTCGGCGATCTGGACGAGCCCCTCGGCTGGCCCTGGAGCACCCTGCGCGGCTACGCCGACCCGGACTGGGCCGACGCCACCACCCGCCCCGGCTGGATCCGGCTGCGCGGTCGGCACGGTCCCGAGTCACGGTGGGCGCACAGTCTGCTGGCCCGGCGGATCACCGAGCACCGCGCGGAGGCCGAGGTCACCGTGGAGGCGGGGCCGCGCACGTTCACCCAGGCAGCCGGGCTGGTCCTGCGGTACAACGCGGAGGCGTATCTGAGCCTGGACCTCACGTGGGCGGAACCCGAGGGTGAGGGGCAGCGCGGGCAGCAGTGGCGGGGTGGGGGCCGTACGGTGTTGAGCCTTCTGGAGCGGGAGGAGTCCGGCACCCGGCAGGCCGCTGTCGTGGAGGTGGACGCGAGCGTGCCGGTGACCCTGGGCGTGACGGTCGAGGACGGCCGGGCGCGGTTCTGGTTCGTGCGCGAGGGTGCGCGGACCCCGATCGGGCCGCCGCTGGACTTCACCAAGCTGTCCGACGACTACGGCTCCAAGCTGCGCTTCACCGGGGCGATGGCCGGCGTCCATGCCGTGGATCTCGTCGACGCGTCGTTCACGGCCGACTTCACGGGATTCCGCCTCACCTGCTGGTAGCCCCGGGCGTGTTCGAAGTTTCGAAAGTCGCGGACCGCGAAGACCTGCGATCTCCGGCCCCTTCCGGACTCATTGCGGCGAACCTAGGGTAGGAAGCGCTTACTGTTTCCGCGCTGGTCGAAACTTTTCATGGCCCTCGGGCGGGCCGGAGAGGTGGTTCCCGATGGTCCGTACGGGCGGAGCGAGCGTGGCGGCCGGGCCGACCCTGGCCGTCGTGGCACGCGAGGCCGGCGTGTCCGTGCCGACCGCGTCCAAGGTGGTCAACGGCCGGGAGGACGTCGCCCCCGAGACACGCCGCAGGGTCACCGAGGCGCTGGACCGGCTCGGCTATGTCCGCAGACCGCGCTTCGACGCGGCGAAGACACCCGGCCTGGTCGACCTGGTCGTGCACTCGCTGGACACCTCGTGGTCGGGTGCGGTGCTGCACGGTGTGGAGGAGGCGGCCCACGACGCGGGTCTGGAGGTGGTCGTCTCGGCCGGGCTGAACCGGACCCGGGGCGGGCGCCCGGAGCGCGGCTGGCTGGACAAGCTCACCACACGCGGCTCGTCCGGAGTGCTGTTCAACCTGGCCGAGCTGACGGCCTCGCAGTACGCCTGGCTGGAGCAGCACCGCATTCCGTTCGTGATGATCGACCCGGTGCTGGAGCCGCCGCCGGGCGTGGTGTCGGTGGGCGCCGCGAACTGGCACGGCGGTGTGACGGCGACCGAGCATCTGCTGGCGCTGGGCCATGAGCGGATCGCCGTCGTCGCGGGTCACCAGCGCAAGATGTGCAGCACCGCCCGGGTGGCCGGCTACCGCTCGGCGCTCGCCTCGGCCGGGGTGCGGCACCGTCCCGAGTACGTCCGGCACGCGGGCTTCGACGAGGGGGTCGCCCGGCGCCGGATGCTGGAACTGCTCGACCTGCCCGAACCGCCGACGGCCGTCTTCGTCTGCTCGGACCGGATGGCCCTCGGGGTCTACGAGGCGCTGGCCGAGCGGGGGTTGAGCGTGCCGGACGACCTGAGCGTCGTGGGCTTCGACGATCTTCCCGAGGCCCGCTGGATCGCCCCGGCCCTCACCACGGTCCGCCAGCCGCTGTCGGAGATGGCGGCGACGGCGCTGCGCCTGCTGGTGCGGATGATGGACGGGGACCGGCCCGAGAGCACGCGGACGGAGCTGTCGACACGGTTGGTGCAACGGTCGAGCACGGCGGGACCACGCGGGCTGTCCTGCTGAGTCCTTCACCTGGTTGGCCGGGCGGGCCCTTCCCTACGGGTGCCGGGGTCGCACGGGGCCGCTAGCTTCGAAGGGCAGGTCGAGCAGCTCGGGATCCTCCAGAAGGAGCGTGGTCGGTGTGGCCCGGAACCGCCGTCTGATCCTGAGCTCCCCGTCGAAGGTCTGGAGCCTGCTGTCCGACGGCCACCGCTACGGGGAGTGGGTGTCGGGAACCCAGGAGGTCCTCGCCGCCGACCCGCAGTGGCCCGACGTGGGCGCCCGTCTGCGGGTCCGGGTCGGCGTCGGCCCGCTGCTCCTCGACGACGCCTGCGTCGTCCGCATCTGCGAACCGGAACGCCGGCTGGAGCTGGAGGCGAAGGCGGAGCCCTTCGGCGCGGCCCGTATCGCCATGCGGTTGATCCCGTGGGGCGAGAACACCCTCTTCGTCCTCGACTGGCACGCCCTGCGGGGCCCCGGCGTCCGTATGCACGGGCTCCCCGTCGACTATCTCGTCCGGATCCGCAACGGCATGATGCTGACGAAACTCGCCCGGATCGCGGTGCGCGAGGCCGACGACAGCGCCGTTGGCGCCGGCGGTCGCTGAGCGGTTCCCCGGCGTCGTGCCCACCTTGATCGCGTTGGACCGACAGGGTGGTTGACGCGCCGCCCGGCCCGTCTGCCCTGGTGGCGACGTTGATCATTGCTAGCTTCGCCAGCTGTCCGAGGGTCCCGGGGGCATCGAGCCGAGGCGGGGCCATGGCGATGAGCTGAGGCGAGAGTCGAGAGTGACGGGTATGAGCGAAGAGCCGGACAGGCAGACAGTTGCCCCGTTCAGGCGCAGGAGTTTCCTGGCGTCGGCCGCGTTGGCGAGCGGCGCGCCGGCCGCGGTCGCGGTCTCCGGTCCCGCGCAGGCTGCCGCGCTGCCGACGGGCGGTGCGCAGGCTGCGGCGCCGGCCCTCGGGTCCGTGGCGCGGCTGCTGGCCGTTCCCCAGGACGGTCGCGGAGTCGACTGGATCAGGTCGGCCCTTCAGGTCGCCGTCGGACTCGAACTCGCCACCATCCCGCCCTACTTCTGCGGCCTGTGGTCCGTGAAGGACCACCGCAGTGAGGTCGCGCGGCTGATCCAGCGCATCGTCGGCGACGAGATGTACCACCTCGGCATCGCCTGCAACCTGCTCGTGGCCGTGGGCGGGCGGCCGCAGATCAAGGCCGCCGCGCCCGTCTACCCCGGCCCGCTGCCCGGCGGTGTCCGGGCCGGGGTGACCGTCTACCTGTCGGGCCTGACCAAGGCGTTCGTGCGCGATGTGATGATGGCGATCGAGGCCCCCGAGGAGTCGCTCGTCCGGAGCGCGCAGGCCTCACCCACCGTCGGCGAGTTCTACGAGGGGCTGCTGAACGCGTTCCGTACGGTGCGGCCGGAACTGGCGGTGCGCGGGCAGCTGTCCCAGTACGTCTTCTCCGACGACCTGTCTCCGATCGGGAACCTCGACCAGGTCGAGCAGGCCATCGAAATCATCATGGAGCAGGGCGAGGGCACCAGCAGCTCACCGTCCGCCTCCTTCGAGGACGACCACCCCGCGCACTACTACGCCTTCGGCGAGATCTACCACGGCCGGGAGCTGCGCCGCACCGACCACGGCTGGCAGTACGTCGGCGCACCCGTGCCCTTCCCCGAGGTGCGTCCCATGGCCCCGATCCCGGTCGGCGGCTGGCCCAACCCGCCGGCCCGGGTCCGCCAGCTCCTGTACCACTTCGACGCCACCTACAGCACGGTGCTGGACACCCTCGACGCGGCCTGGGCCGGCGGCGGCCACCGCACCCTGGGCGCGGCCATCCACGCCATGCGCGGCCTGGAGCGGCCCGCCGTCGAACTGATGGAGACCCCGAACCCCTACGTCCCCGGCACCTACGGCCCCCAGTTCCGGGCGCTCGCCAAGCGGCCTCCGGCGGCGTGATGCCGCAACGGCAGCCGTGCACGGCGGGCCGCGCCGGCCCGCCTCATCGCCGGTCCGGACCCACCGCCCAGTTGATCCCGCCGAGGAGGTGAGCGCGGAAGCCGGGATCGTCGTAGGCCTCGGCGGCATGGCCGAGGGCGGTGTAGAAGACGCGCCCGGCTCCCTGCTCACGGCACCACACCAGGGGATGGTCCTCGCCCATGCCGCCTCCGTCGTACGACGACTCGTCGGCCGAGACCAACACCCGTACCGCGCCCCGGGGGTTGGTGCGGAAGTCGTACCACTCGTCGACGAAGTCCCACACGGCGGGGAGGTGCCGGGTGGCCGGGTGCTCGCGGTCCTCGACGAGCGCCTTGCCCGGCTGGTACTCGGGGTGCCGGTCGAACCGGGCGCCCAACAGCTCGCCGTAGTACGGCCAGTCGTACTCGGTGCAGGCCGCCGCGTGCACCCCGACGAAGCCGCCGCCCGACTCGACGTACGCGGCGAGCCGCTCGCGCCCGGCGGGGGTGAGCACCTCGCCGCTGGTGGAGAGGAAGACGACGGCCGCGTATCCGTCCAGGGGCCCGTCGAGGGCCGCCGGGTCCTCGGTGTGGTCGACCTCGAAGTCACCGAGGGTGCGTACGGCTTCGACGCCGGCCGGGATGGATTCGTGCCGGTAGGCGGTGGTGCGGGTGTGGACGAGGAGTCGTGCGGGCATGCCGCCGAGCCTAGATGGCCGGGGAGCGCGGTCCCACTCCCCCGGGCGACCCGAAATTTTCGGATCACCGAATGACGCACACCCCTCCTCTTCCGCCCGGCGCGCGGGTGTTCCCTATCGCGCGCCGCTCTGCGTAGCCTCGGCAGCGATGAACGCCATTCCCGCGCTCCTGGACCATCTCGTCCTCGCGACCCCCGACCTGTCCGCCACGGTCGCCGACTTCGCCCGACGCACCGGCGTGACCCCCGCACCGGGCGGCGTCCACGTCGGGCTCGGCACCCGCAACTATCTCGTGTCGCTCGGAGGCGCCGGCTACCTGGAGATCATCGGCCCGGATACCGAGCAGTCCGCGCCCGGGCAGCCCCGCCCCTTCGAGGTCGACGGGCTCACCGCCCCGCGCACGGTCACCTGGGCGATCAGCCCGCCCGACCTGGACGCGGCCATCGCGGCCGCCCGGGCCCGCGGGTACGACCCCGGCCCGGCGCAGGCGATGCGCCGCCGCAGACCCGACGGCACCCTGCTGGAGTGGCGGCTCACCGACGGCGACGAAGCCCACCCCTCCGGTCTCGTCCCCTTCCTCATCGACTGGAGCGCCACGGTCCATCCCACCGCCTCCGACCTGCCCGTCACCCCCCTGCTGTCGCTCTCCGCGAGCGCCCCCGAGCCGGACGAGATCCGCCCCCTGCTGTCGGCTCTCGGCACGGACCTCGACCTCACGACGGGCCCGGTGGGGATCTCCTGGACGGTGGACACGCCGCGGGGCCCGGTGACCTTCGGCTAGGGCACCCGACCCGGCCAGGGCTCCCACTCCCTGGGATGTCCGATTCGTTCAAGACCTGCCTGCGCCGGCTGCCTACGGTGGCCGCATGACTCCACGATTCGATGCCATCGGTCTCGTCGTCTCCGACATGGCCGCCGCAGTCGCCTTCTACCGTCGCCTCGGGTTCGCGTTCCCGGAGGGCGCCGAGAACGAGCCCCACACCGAGGCCGGACTCCCGGGCGGGCTGCGGCTGATGCTCGACACCGAGGAGACGGTGCGGTCCTTCTTCCCTCAGTGGCAGCCGCCCAGCGGTGGTGGCCGCCACTCCCTGGCGATGCGCTGCGCGGACCCGGCGGAGGTCGACGCGGTGTACGAGGAACTGGTGGGTGCCGGTTACCACGGCGAGCTGAAACCGTGGGACGCCTTCTGGGGCCAGCGGTACGCCTCCGTGCAGGACCCGGACGGAAACGGCGTCGACCTGTTCGCGCCGCTACCCGCCGCGTCGGCCGAGTAGCTCGCCGAGCGGCATGCCCGCCAACTCCTTGACGTCCCGCGCGAGATGGGCCTGGTCGGCGTAGCCGGCCTGCGCCGCGGTGTCCGCGAAGGCGGTGCCGCCGCGCGCCAGCGCGAGCGCGCGTTGCAGCCGGAGGATGCGGGCGAGCGTCTTGGGCCCGTACCCGAAGGCGGTGAGGCATCGGCGGTGCAACTTCCGTGCCCCGAGACCGAGTTCGTCGGCGGTGCCGGCGACGGGGCGCCCCGCGGCCAGGGCGGCGACGACCTGTCGTAGCACCGGGTCGGGGGCCCGCGCACCGGCGGCGCGCTCCAGCGCCACCTCTTCGAGGGCGGTCACCGGGTCGGCGGCGGCCTCGATACGGCCGCGCAACCGTCGTACCTCCGCGGCCGGCCACAGATCCACGAGGTCGACACGCAGGTCGCGCAGTTCGTGCGCGGGAACTCCGAGGTAGCCGGGAGCGGTCCCGGGGTAGAAACGGACCCCGGCCCAGGCACTCGTGTCACCCGAGGCGACGTACGCCCGCGTGTCGGGCCCGGCGACGAGCAGCCGCCCGTCGTTCCAGAGCAGATCCATGCATCCGTCGGGCAGGACGGGTCCGACGCCGCTGCCGGACGGGTCGTTCGTCCACACGACGGCACCAGCCAGCCGGGACGCCCACTCGGCGTACATGCGGACCAGGCTACGCCGCCCCCGGCCTACCCCACGGCCACCCGCGCCCGATGCTCCTGCGGGCTCACCCCGTACACCCGCTTGAACGCGCTGGACAGCGCGAACGCGCTCCCGTACCCCACCTGCCGGGCAATGGCGTCCAGCGTGTCGTCGCCGTCCCGCAACGCGTCCGCCGCGAGCCCGAGCCGCCACCCCGTCAGATACGTCATCGGCGGCTCCCCCACCAGTTCCGTGAACCGGCGGGCCAGCGCGGCCCGCGACACTCCCGCCTTCGCGGCCAGCGAGGCCACCGTCCAGGGGTGGGCCGGGTCGTCCTGGACGAGCCGCAGCACACGGCCGACGACCGGGTCCCCCATGGCCCGGTACCAGCCCGGGGCGGCCGCCTCCGGACGGGAGAACCAGGCCCTGAGCGCGGCGATGACCAGCAGGTCGAGCAGCCGGTCCAGGACGACCTCCTGCCCGGGTTCGTCGCGGACGATCTCCTCCATGAGGTACGGCGTGAGGGGGCAGTCCCAGACATCGGCGGTGAGGGACAGCAGCGGAGGCAACGCGTTCAGCAGCCGCCCGCTGATCTCGCCCTGCCACAGATACGTGCCGATCAGCATCACGGCCGACCCGTCGGGCCGGTCGCCCCAGGTGCGCACGCCCAGGTCCATCGAGCCGTTGAGGGAGCGTCCGTCGGGGTAGCGGCACTCCGCGCCCGGCAGGATCAGGGCCTGGGGTGCGGTGCCGGGGTCGTCGGCGCAGGTGTAGGGGTCGGGACCGCGGGCGATGGCGAGATCGCCGGGGCGCAGCCGGATCCTCCCCGGGCCTTCGGCCGGGTGGACCCCCATCTCGCTTCGCTCGCCCTGGTCGGGGATCACCCAGGCGTCGCCGCGGACCATGACCATGACGGTGAGCGGCGCGCGGTCCTCGATACGGATGGACCAGGGCGGTTCGAAACACGCGCGGATCATGAAGGCGCCACGCGCGCGCGGGCCCTCCAGCAGTCCTGCCAGGGCGTCCATGCCGTCAGCGTAGACGTCCGCGCATGGGAATGAGCCGTTCAGCGATGGGCTGTTGGGGCGCGCGGCCGTTGACTGGAGGCATGACGGACAACGCAGCCGACACGGCGGACACACAGCGGATGACGGTAGTGGTGACCGGTGCCTCGGGTCGTACGGGGAGCCGGGTGGCGCGAGCGGCGCGCGGGGCGGGGCTCACGGTACGGGCCGCGTCCCGGGCACAGGGCTTCGACTGGGAGGACCCGACGACATGGGCGCAGACCCTGCGGGACGCGGACGCGGCGTATCTGATGTACCCGTCCGACGTCGGCTCCCCCGCGGCGGCCGAGGGCGTGGGGGCGCTCGCCCGGGAGGCGGTCGGGCTCGGGGTGCGGCGGCTGGTGCTGCTGTCGGCACGCGGTGAGGACCAGGCGCTGCCGGCCGAGAAGGCGCTGACGTCGTCCGGCGCGGACTGGACGATCGTACGGGCCGCGTGGTTCTCGCAGAACTTCAGCGAGGGGCCGCTGGTGGAGGGCATGGTCCACCGGGAGCTGGTCTTCCCGGCGGGCGAGGTGAAGGAGCCGTTCCTCGACGTACGGGACATCGCGGACGTGGTGACGGCCGTGCTGACGTCCGGCGACCGGTATGCGGGGCGGACGCTGGAGCTGACCGGGCCGCGGCTGCTGTCCTGGCGGGAGGCGGTCGCGGAGATCGCCGCGGCGGCGGGCGGCACGATCACGTACACGCCGGTCCCGACCCGGGCGTACGGCGAGGCCCTGACCGGCTTCGGGGTGCCGCCCGAGGAGGTCGAGCTCCTGATCGAGGTCTTCGACAGCCTCATGGACGGTCGCAACGCCCACGTCACGGACGACGTCCGCGAGGTGCTGGGGCGCGGGCCGCGCGACTTCGCGGACTTCGCGCGGGAGGCCGCGGCGGCGGGGGCGTGGAAGAGCTGAGTGAACGCGCGGGCGTCCGGGTGGCTAGGAATCCTCCGGCTTGTGCGGAGGGTGATGGTGGTGCTGGCTCTTCACATGGGTCCGCAGCCGCGACGTCACGTCCTCCGGCGGCAGGAACCGGGACCACCGCTCGGGGAACTCCGACGGCATGTCCGGGTCGTCGGGGTCGGGCTCGCGGCTCGCGGCGGCCCGGGCCACGTACTCGGCGACCTGGGCCTCGCGCAGCCGGTCGTTGGCGGCGCGGGCCGCGGCCGTCGCGGCGGCCGGCCAGACCCGGTCGATCGCGGCGTTGACCGCGGCCCCGACGAGCACGGCGAACGCGGACACACCGATCCACAGCATCACGGCGACGGCGGCGGCGAGGGAGCCGTAGATCGACGCGCCCTCGATCGTGTTCGTCAGGTAGATGCGCAGCAGGAAGCTGCCCAGCACCCACATGCCGAGGGCGACCAGCGCGCCGGGCACGTCCTCGATCCAGGGCGAGCGGACCGGCACGGACACGTGGTAGAGCGTGGTCAGGAACGCGATCGACAGGACGATCACGACGGGCCAGTACAGGACCTGTACCAGGGTCTCCGACCAGGGCACGATCCGTACGACCGCGTCCGGCCCGGCCACCATCAGCGGCAGCGCCACCGAGCCGATCAGCAGGGCCGCGATGAACAGCAGGAACGCCACCAGCCGGGTCTTGACGATGCCCCGGACGCCGTCGAGGCCGTACATCACGGTGATCGTGTCTATGAAGACGTTCACCGCGCGCGAGCCCGACCACAGGGCGAACAGGAAGCCGACGGAGATGACGTCGGGGCGGCCGCCGTGCATCACGTCGTCCAGGATCGGCTGGGCGATCTGGCGCACGCCCTTGTCGGACAGGACGGTGCGGGAGGCCTCGATGAGGTTGGCCTCCAGGCTGCTGATGGTGTCGGTGCCGGTCCAGTCGTCGACGTAACCGAGCAGGCCGATCAGGCTGAGCAGCAGCGGCGGCACGGACAGCAGCGTGAAGAACGCGGCCTCGGCGGCGAGGCCCAGGATGCGGTACTCGATGCACGAGTTGACGGTGTCCTTGATCAACAGCCAGGCGGTCCTGCGCTTCGAGACGTTCCGGTAGAGGACACGCGCCCGGTGGAGACGACCGGAGGGCCGCTGGGGGGATTCACTTGCTGGCTGCACGACCTAAAGGTATCCGCCGTGCGGGGGCGCACTCACGGGGGCGCCGGGTCCGAGCGCTCGTCACCTGCCCGATCGCCCGCGCCGGTGCCGTGTCACGGTGGAGACCGACGCCCCACTCAGGGATAGGTTCACAGCCATGGCAGGCAGCACGCACACCGTGACCAACCAGCCCCCGCCCCTCGTCGGGTACGACAGCTACACCTCGGACCGAGCCCTGAGCGAGGCCGTCGAACGTCATCTCGACCCGGAGCTCCTGGACGAGGTCCGGGGCGAACTGGCGGCGCTCGGGAAGACCTGCGGATCGGCGCAGGTACAGGAGTGGGGGGTGCTGGCCAACGAGAACCCGCCGACGCTGCGCACCCACGACCGCTACGGCCACCGTGTCGACGAGGTCGACTTCCATCCGTCCTGGCACCGGCTGCTCGGCAAGGGCGTCGCGGCGGGGCTGACCGCGGCCTGGGGGCGTCCCGGCGGCCATGTCCGACGAGCGGCCGCCTTCCTGCTCTGGACCCAGGTCGAGGCCGGCAACGGCTGCCCGCTGTCCATGACCCACGCGGCGGTCCCCGCCCTGCGCACGGACCCCGGCCTGGCCGCCGAGTGGGAGCCGCGGCTGACGTCCCTGATCTACGACCGTGAGCTGCGGCCCGCCGGGCAGAAGGCCGGGTCCCTGTTCGGGATGGGCATGACGGAGAAGCAGGGCGGCAGCGACGTACGCGCCAACGCGACGGCCGCCACCCCGCTGGCCGAGGCCGGGACGTACACGCTGAGGGGCCACAAGTGGTTCTGTTCGGCACCGATGTCGGACGGCTTCCTGGTGCTCGCCCAGGCGCCGGACGGGCTGACCTGCTTCCTCGTGCCGCGTGTCCTGGACGACGGCAGCCGCAACACCTTCCTGATCCAGCGTCTCAAGGACAAGCTCGGCAACCGCTCGAACGCTTCCGCCGAGGTGGAGTTCGACGGGACGTGGGCGCGCCGGGTCGGCGAGGAGGGCCGCGGGGTGCGCACCATCATCGAGATGGTGGCGGCGACCCGGCTCGACTGTGTCCTCGGCTCGGCGGGACTGATGCGGCAGGCGGTCGCGCAGGCGGTCCACCACTGCACGCACCGCGAGGCGTTCGGCGGGAAGCTCGTCGACAAGCCGCTCATGCGCAACGTCCTGGCCGACCTGGCCGTCGAGTCCGAGGCGGCGACCACCCTCGCGCTACGGCTCGCGGCCGCCTACGACGACGGCGGCGAGCAGGAGCGCGCCCTGCTGCGGATCGCGGTGCCGGCCGCCAAGTACTGGGTGACCAAGCGGTGTACGCCCCTCACTGTCGAGGCCTCCGAATGCCTGGGCGGCAACGGTTACGTCGAGGAGTCCGGCATGCCCCGCCTGGTCCGCGAGTCCCCCCTGAACTCGGTCTGGGAGGGGGCGGGCAACGTCCAGGCCCTGGACGTACTGCGCGCCTTGCAACGCGAGCCCGCGGCCCTCAACGCCTACCTCCAGGAAATCGGCAGGGCCCGCGGCGCCGACCACCGCCTGGACGCGGCGATCAAGAACCTCCTGACGGAACTCGCCGACCTGGAGAACATCGAGTCCCGCGCCCGCCGCCTCACGGAACGGCTCGCCCTGGTCCTCCAGGGCTCCCTCCTGGTCCGCTTCGCTCCCCCAGAGGTGGCGGACGCCTTCTGCGCGTCGCGCCTGGGAGGCGACGGAGGCATGGCCTTCGGCGCGCTGCCGCACACCCTGGACTTGGCGTCGATCGTGGATCGGGCCCGCCCGTTGGCCTGAGCCGCCGAGCAATCCGGCCAAGGTTGCGGACACCGCCCTCAGGGGCGCGGGGAACTGCGCGACCAGCCACAACCGGCCCGCAGACGCCAACGAGACATCGAGCCGCACCCCCGTAGGCGCCCCCGCCCAACCGCCGGAGGTAGGGGGTGGTGCTGCGCCGACACGGCACCACCCCCGCCTATGGCCCGTTCGAGGCCACGAACGCCGCTCGGGACGGCGTTGCTCAAGTTTCAATCAGCCCAGGACGGTCCACCAGGGTTGCAAGGGGTTGCAACTTGTTGGCGACTGTGTGCGGAGTGTGTGCCTCCGCGAGCGGTGAGCGGCACTATGAGACACACGGTCAAGCCCCAGCCCAACCAGGAGGACCCTTGCCGCTCTCGCCGACGGACGTGACGCAGCTGGCCGCCGTGGACGCGGCCCGGGCGGCGCGCGTACTCAGCGAGGTCCGCTCCGCCACGCTCTCCGGCCAGCGCGCGCCCCTCGCGCCGCGCCCGGTGATCGAACAGTCCTGGTCACGCATGCTGCGCAGCGGTGTCGATCCGGACCACGACTTCCGGTCCGGGCTGCTGTCGCGCGAGGAGGTGCAGCGGCGCCGCGAGGACACCGCGCTCCGCCACGTCCTGCCGGTGCTGCGTGAGGGCCTGCTGTCGGTCGCGGACATCGCCCACCACATCATGGTCGTCGCCGACGACGACGGCCGGGTGCTGTGGCGCGAGGGGAACTCCTCCGTGCTGCGCAAGGCCGACGGCCTCGGCTTCGAACTCGGCGCCGACTGGCGGGAGAGCGTCGTCGGCACGAACGGCGTGGGCACCCCGGCGGTCGTGCGCCGGCCCGTGCAGGTCTTCGCCGCCGAGCACTTCCAGCGCTCCCAGACCTCCTGGACCTGCACCGGCGCCCCCATCACGGATCCGCGGGACGGCCGGCTGATCGGTGTGGTGGACATCAGCGGGCCGCTGGAGACTATGCATCCGGCCACGCTGGCCTGGGTCGACTCGGTGGCCAAGCTCGCCGAGGCACGGCTTCGGGAGCTGCATCTGACCTCGCTGGAGCGGTTGCGCGCGGTGGCGGCGCCGGTGCTGGCCCGGCTGCCGGGCCGGGCCCTGGCGGTGGACCGGGACGGCTGGACCGCGGCGGTGAGCGGGATGCCGTACACGCACCGGATCGCGCTGCCCAAGTCGCTGTCGCCGGGCCGACGGTGGCTGCCGCCGCTGGGCCTGTGCTCGGTGGAGCCGCTGGCGGGCGGCTGGCTGCTGCGGGCCTCCGACGAGCCGGTGCCGCCCGGGGCGACGCGGATCGCGCTGAACCTGACCCAGCCGCGCCGCTGGTCGGTGACGGTGTCCGGCGGTGCGGGCACCTGGAGTCATGAACTGAGCCCCCGGCACGCCGAGTTGCTGTACCTGCTGGCCCTGCACCGGTCCGGGCGCAGCGCGGCGGAGCTGGCCGAGGACGTCTTCGGCGACGCGGGCCGCACGGTGACGGTGCGCGCCGAGATGTCGCGGGTACGGCGCTATCTCGGGGCGTTCCTGGAGCATCGGCCGTACCGCTTCCGCGAGGACGCGGAGGTCGAGGTGCTGCTGCCGGACGACCCTCGCGACCTGCTGCCGCATTCGACGGCGCCGGCGGTGGTGCGCGGCGGATCTCGGCCGACATGACCCGAGTCCGAACCCTTCTTCCGCATATTTGCGGGGTCTTAGTCCGCAACCGTGCTCCACTGCCGTAGCATCCCTGTACGGGCCGCCCCACCTGCTCCTTTGGTCAACGCACGGACCAATAGGCGCAGTTGGCCCGCCTCGGGAGGTTGTGATGAAGCACCGCGGCAGACACCGTCGACGCAAGCAGGGCCGCGCGGCGCGCGCGTTCCTCGCCGGAACCGCCCTCGCGCTCACCGCCGCCGCGACGATGATCAGCGCC
Organism: Streptomyces sp. NPDC057623; assembly: GCF_042800355.1. Taxonomy (NCBI): domain Bacteria; kingdom Bacillati; phylum Actinomycetota; class Actinomycetes; order Kitasatosporales; family Streptomycetaceae; genus Streptomyces; species Streptomyces sp. NPDC057623. Next base: position 237,805 of record NZ_JBHVGZ010000004.1, on the reverse strand, counting down.
TCACAGGCCACGGTCGGCGACAACCCCGGGGCGCTGGAGCCTCTCACCAGGGCCGGGGAGACCCGCGCGCTGCGACTCCAGGAGCAGTTGGTCCCACAGACCACGCTGGACGAACTCGCCTCCGGGATGGGCCGGCCGGTCGGTGTCCGTGCCGTCCTGGAGACCGCTGACCGGAGCCTGCGCACCGGGTCCGCCTGTACGTCCACCGAGCGCACGGCGCTGCCTCTCGCGCCGACGGCCACCCGCGCGTACTGCTGGGACGCCGCCGACACCCGGGCCTGGCGGGCCGGCGCGGTCACCACCTCGGGGGACGCCGACGACGACGGCTGGTGGAACGACAACCGGGTGCTGCTCTCCGGCTGGAACCAGGGCAGTGCCGACCGCGGCCTCGCCCGGGTCGCCTTCGTCGACGCGAACGACCTGGGCCGCCTCAGATACGCGTCGGCCCTCCTCGTCGTCCCGGTGGACGGCGGCCGGGACTACCGCGCTCTGACGTCCCGCCTGTCGGGCATGGTCTGGTACCAGGACAAGCTGCTGGTCACCGCGGGCGACGGTCTGTACGTGTACGACATGAACCGCGTCCAGCGCACCACGGTCGACAGCGCCGCGGTGGGCCGCGTCGAGAAGGGCTGGTCGGCGCACGGCCACCGCTTCGTCCTGCCGGCCGTCGGCTCGTACCGCCTGACCGGCGGGAGCACCGCCCCCGCGATCGGCGGCATCTCCCTCGACCGCGGCACGGCACCCGACAGTCTGGTCGCGAGCGAGCGGACCGCCGCCGACAGCGACCGGCACGCCCGTCTGTGGCGCTACGACTTCAGCAAGGACCCGGCCCGCCCCGGTCTGCTGTCCACCGACGCCACCGGCTCCGCGTCGGCGGTCGAGGCCTATGAGACGGAGGCGTCCGGCATCCAGGGCGTCCTGGCGCGCCCGGCGACCGGTACGGACCGTTCCGACTGGTACCTGAGCCGCGCCCCCGGCGACACGGACCGGCACGGCAGCCTGTGGCGCCAGGACACCGAGGGCGCCGAGGCCACCCGTTGCGGCTCGGAGGACGCCCCCCGCTGCTGGGGCGTCCAGGCCGGTCCGCTGTCGTACTGGGAGGAGACCGGCGAGGTCTGGTCCCAGTCGGGCCGCGCACTGTTCGCCATGCCGCTGTCGTCGGTCGACAGCGCGCTGGGGTAGCGGACCGGCCCCGGGCGGCCCCTGGGGATCGCGATCGACAGATCGACCACTCGGGTGGTTCCCTGGCCGTCATGACCAACATCCCCGTGACCACCTGGTCCCTGGAGCAGACCTCTCCGACCGACCTCCTCCGGGCCGCCGGCCCGGAGGGCGACGTCCGGATCGTCCGCTCCGAGGTTCCCTCCCCCGAGTTCAGCCGGTTTCTGTACGCGTCCGTGGGCGGGGACATCCTCTGGGTGGACCGGCTGGGCTGGACGTACGCACAGTGGCGGGCGCACCTGGAGCGTCCGGGTATCGAGACGTGGGTCGCCTACGAGCAGGGGACGCCCGCGGGGTACGTGGAGCTGGGCGCCCAGGACGACGGGGTCGTGGAGATCGAGTACTTCGGGCTGATTCCCGCCTTCCGCGGACGCCGCATCGGCGGACACCTGCTCTCGTACGGCGCCGCCCGCGCCTGGGACCTCGCGGACCGGTGGCCGGGGCTGGCGCAGACGAAGCGGGTCTGGCTGCATACGTGCAGCAAGGACGGGGAGCACGCCATGGACAACTATCTGCGTCGCGGCTTCAAGCTCTTCGACACCAAGGTCGAGGAGGAGGCCGTGGTGACCGCGCCCGGTCCGTGGCCCGGGGCTTACCCTGGCTGAGCTGGGGAGAAACGGTCCATTACGGGCCATGTGACCAACACCACCCTTGTCTTGCTCTTCGAGACAAGGGTGTCCGAATATTGGACGAAGCTGGACTGTGTCCAGATCGCCGTGACACGCTTCCGTCATGTCTGGAACTGGAATTGCCTTGGTGAGTCGGCGGCACGTCGACCTCGGCCGCATGTCCAGCGCCATCTGTCCGGTGCGCTGACAGCCCCGCAGCGCCCGACATCTCTCTCCTTTCAGCTTTCACTCCCGCGCAATGACGCGCACATCTACCCATGCGCCCGTATGCGCAGGTCAGAGCCGCATTCCCGCCTGTCCCGAAGGACGTATCAACCATGGCCGCCACCCCGCAGAAACCTGCTGCCGCGACTCCCCGCCGCAAGGTGAGCCGTCACCGCGGTGAGGGTCAGTGGGCGATGGGGCACCACACCCCGCTCAACGGCAACGAACAGTTCAAGAAGGACGACGACGGTCTCAATGTGCGGACACGCATTGAGACGATCTACTCCAAGCGGGGCTTCGACTCGATCGACCCCAACGACCTGCGGGGTCGTATGCGCTGGTGGGGCCTGTACACCCAGCGCAAGCCCGGGATCGACGGCGGCAAGACCGCGATCCTGGAGCCGGAGGAGCTGGACGACAAGTACTTCATGCTGCGGGTGCGGATCGACGGCGGACGCCTCACCACCCAGCAGCTGCGGGTGATCGGCGAGATCTCGCAGGAGTTCGCGCGCGGCAGCGCGGACATCACCGACCGGCAGAACATCCAGCTGCACTGGATCCGCATCGAGGACGTGCCGGAGATCTGGAACCGGCTGGAGGCCGTCGGGCTGTCCACCACCGAGGCCTGCGGCGACTGCCCGCGTGTCGTCATCGGCTCGCCGGTCGCCGGCATCGCCGAGGACGAGATCATCGACGGCACCTGGGCGATCGACGAGATCCACGAGCGGTACATCGGCAGCAAGGAGTTCTCCAACCTGCCGCGCAAGTTCAAGACGGCGATCTCCGGCTCCCCGCTCCTGGACGTGGTCCACGAGATCAACGACGTCGCGTTCGTCGGTGTCGACCACCCCGAGCACGGCCCCGGCTTCGACCTGTGGGTCGGCGGCGGCCTGTCCACCAACCCGAAGATCGGCGTGCGGCTCGGCGCGTGGGTGCCGCTGGAAGAGGTCCCGGACGCCTGGGCGGGCGTGATCGGCATCTTCCGCGACTACGGCTACCGGCGGCTGCGCACGCGGGCCCGCCTGAAGTTCCTGGTCGCGGACTGGGGCCCGGAGAAGTTCCGCCAGATCCTCGAGGACGAGTACCTCAAGCGGAAGCTGGTCGACGGTCCCGCGCCCGCCGAGCCCACCGAGCGCTGGCGCGACCACGTCGGGGTGCACCGGCAGCAGGACGGCCGCTACTACGTCGGTTTCGCGCCGCGTGTCGGCCGGGTCGACGGCGCCACCCTGACGAAGATCGCCGAGGTGGCCGAGGCCCACGGTTCGGGCCGGGTACGGACCACCGTCGAGCAGAAGATGATCGTCCTCGACGTCGAGGAAGCGCAGGTCGAGCCGCTGGTCGAGGCCCTGGAGGCACTGGACCTGACGGCCAAGCCCTCCCCCTTCCGGCGCGGCACCATGGCCTGCACCGGCATCGAGTACTGCAAGCTCGCCATCGTCGAGACGAAGGCGCGCGGCTCCCAGCTGATCGACGAACTCGAGCGCCGCATCCCGGACTTCGACGAGCCGCTGACCATCAACCTCAACGGCTGCCCGAACGCCTGCGCCCGTATCCAGGTGGCGGACATCGGTCTCAAGGGCCAGCTGGTCCTCAACGACCAGGGCGAGCAGGTCGAGGGCTACCAGGTGCACCTCGGTGGCGCGCTCGGCCTGGAGGCCGGCTTCGGCCGCAAGGTGCGTGGCCTGAAGGTCACCTCCGACGAGCTGCCCGACTACGTCGAGCGGGTCCTCAAGCGCTTCCAGGCGGAGCGCGAGGACGGCGAGCGGTTCGCCACCTGGGCCGCGCGCGCCTCCGAGGAGGCACTGTCGTGAGCGTCAGCGAACGACAGCGAAAGGAGGGGCCATGAGCGAGCGGGCCGCCCCCTTCTACTGCCCCTACTGCGGCGACGAGGACCTCCGCCCCAGCGAGCAGGGTCACGGCGCGTGGGAATGCGCGGCGTGCAACCGCGCATTCCAGTTGAAGTTCCTCGGGCTGCTCGCCCAGGGCCTTCGGCACAACGACGCAGGGGGAAAACAGATATGACGACGCTTCAGGAAGAGCGCACGACAGACGATCTGAAGGCGCTCGCCGAGCAGGCGGGCCGTGATCTGGAGGACGCCTCCGCGCTGGAGATCCTCCAGTGGGCGGTCGACACCTTCGGAGAGCGCTTCTGCGTGACCTCGTCGATGGAGGACGCGGTGGTCGCGCACCTCGCGTCCCGCGCGAGGCCCGGCGTGGACGTCGTGTTCCTCGACACCGGCTACCACTTCGAGGAGACCATCGGCACCCGCGACGCGGTCGAGGCCGTGATGGACGTCAACGTCATCACCCTCACCCCGCGCCAGACGGTCGCCGAGCAGGACGCCGAGTACGGCCCCAAGCTGCACGACCGCGACCCCGACCTGTGCTGCAAGCTGCGCAAGGTCGAGCCGCTGGAGCGGGGTCTGAAGGGCTATGTGGCCTGGGCGACCGGACTGCGCCGCGACGAGTCGCCGACCCGGGCGAACACCCCGGTCGTCGGCTGGGACGACAAGCGCCAGAAGGTGAAGATCTCCCCGATCGCCCGCTGGACCCAGGACGACGTGGACGCCTACGTCGCCGAACACGGTGTCCTCACCAACCCGCTGCTGATGGACGGCTACGCCTCCGTCGGCTGCGCCCCCTGCACCCGCCGGGTCCTTCAGGGCGAGGACGCGCGCGCCGGCCGCTGGGCGGGCAGCGCCAAGACCGAGTGCGGGCTGCACGGCTGACCCATGACTGAGCTTTCTACGTTTCCTGCGAATGGGGAGAACCACGTGACGAGCGGAGCCACCGTCTGGCTCACGGGTCTGCCGAGCGCCGGCAAGACCACCATCGCCTACGAACTGGCCGCCCGGCTCCGCGAGGAGGGCCGCCGCGTCGAGGTGCTCGACGGCGACGAGATCCGCGAGTTCATCTCGGCGGGCCTCGGCTTCAGCCGCGAGGACCGGCACACCAACGTGCAGCGCATCGGCTTCCTCGCCGAACTGCTCGCCCGTAACGGCGTGACGGCCCTCGTCCCGGTGATCGCACCCTACGCCGACAGCCGCGACGCGGTGCGCAAGCGCCACCAGGAGAGCGGGGCCCCCTACGTCGAGGTGCACGTGGCCACTCCGGTCGAGGTGTGCTCCGTACGCGATGTGAAGGGGCTCTACGCCAAGCAGGCCGCGGGCGAGCTGAGCGGCCTGACCGGGGTCGACGACCCGTACGAGGCGCCCGAGTCGCCCGACCTGCGTATCGAGTCCCAGAACCAGACCGTCCAGGAATCCGCGGGCGCGGTCCACGCGCTGCTCACCGAGAGGGGACTGGCATGACGACGACCGTAGCCACGGTCAAGGGGGGCGAGGACGGTACGGACTCCCCGTACGCCCTCTCCCATCTGGACTCGCTGGAGTCCGAGGCCGTCCACATCTTCCGTGAGGTGGCGGGCGAGTTCGAGCGGCCGGTGATCCTGTTCTCCGGCGGCAAGGACTCCATCGTCATGCTGCACCTAGCGCTGAAGGCCTTCGCGCCGGCGCCGGTGCCCTTCACGCTGCTGCACGTCGACACCGGGCACAACTTCCCCGAGGTCATCGAGTACCGCGACCGTACGGTCGAGAAGCACAACCTGCGGCTGCACGTCGCCTCGGTGCAGGACTACATCGACCGGGGTGTCCTCAAGGAGCGCCCGGACGGTACGCGCAACCCGCTGCAGACGGTGCCGCTGACGGAGAAGATCCAGAGCGAGAAGTTCGACGCGGTGTTCGGCGGCGGGCGGCGCGACGAGGAGAAGGCGCGGGCCAAGGAGCGCGTCTTCTCGCTGCGGGACGAGTTCTCGCAGTGGGACCCGCGCCGCCAGCGGCCCGAGCTGTGGAACCTGTACAACGGCCGCCACGCGCCCGGCGAGCACGTCCGGGTGTTCCCGCTGTCCAACTGGACCGAGCTGGACGTCTGGCAGTACATCGCCCGCGAGGGCATCGAGCTCCCGCAGATCTACTTCGCGCACGAGCGTGACGTGTTCGCCCGCAGCGGCATGTGGCTGACCGCGGGCGAGTGGGGCGGGCCCAAGGACGGCGAGACCGTGGAGAAGCGGCTCATCCGCTACCGGACCGTCGGCGACATGTCCTGCACCGGTGCCGTCGACTCCGACGCGGTGACCCTGGAGCAGGTGATCGCCGAGATCGCCGCCTCCCGGCTCACCGAGCGCGGCGCCACCCGCGCCGACGACAAGCTCTCCGAGGCCGCGATGGAAGACCGTAAGCGCGAGGGGTACTTCTAAGCATGAGCACGATCACGACCGAGGAGCTCTCGGCCACCACCCTGCTGCGGTTCGCCACCGCGGGCTCCGTCGACGACGGCAAGTCCACCCTGGTCGGCCGGCTGCTGCACGACTCCAAGTCGGTCCTCGCCGACCAGCTGGAGGCCGTGGAGCACGCCTCCCGCAACCGCGGCCAGGAGGCGCCCGACCTGGCGCTGCTGACCGACGGTCTGCGGGCCGAGCGCGAGCAGGGCATCACCATCGACGTGGCGTACCGCTACTTCGCCACGCCCCGGCGCCGGTTCATCCTCGCCGACACCCCCGGCCATGTGCAGTACACCCGCAACATGGTCACCGGCGCGTCGACGGCCGAACTGACGGTGATCCTGGTCGACGCCCGCAACGGCGTCGTCGAGCAGACCCGCCGGCACGCCGCCATCGCGGCCCTGCTGCGGGTGCCGCACGTCGTGCTCGCCGTGAACAAGATGGACCTGGTCGACTACCAGGAGCCCGTCTTCGCCGCGATCGCCGAGGAGTTCACGGCGTACGCGCTCGAACTGGGCGTCCCGGAGATCACCGCGATCCCGATCTCCGCGCTGGCCGGCGACAACGTGGTGGACCCGTCCGCGAACATGGACTGGTACGGCGGGCCGACCTTCCTGGAGCACCTGGAGACGGTCCCGGTCACCCACGACCTGAGCCACTGCCACGCCCGGCTGCCCGTGCAGGTCGTGATCCGGCCGCAGAGCGCCGAACTCCCCGACTACCGGGGCTACGCCGGTCAGATCGCCGCCGGTTCCTTCCGGGTCGGCGAATCGGTGACCGTGCTGCCGTCGGGCCGTACGTCGAAGATCACCGGCATCGACCTGCTGGGCGAGCCGGTCGACATCGCGTGGACCACCCAGTCGGTGACCCTCCTGCTGGAGGACGACATCGACATCTCGCGCGGCGACCTGATCGTGCCCACCAAGGACGCGCCCGCGACCACCCAGGACATCGAGGCCACCGTCTGCCATGTCGCCGACGCCCCGCTGACGGTCGGGCACCGGGTGCTGCTCAAGCACGGCACCCGCACGGTCAAGGCGATCGTCAAGGACATCCCGTCGCGGCTCACGCTCGACGACCTGTCCCTGCACCCGCACCCCGGACAGCTCGTCGCCAACGACATCGGCCGGGTCAAGGTCCGCACCGCCGAGCCGCTGCCGGTCGACTCCTACGCCGACTCGCGCCGGACAGGATCGTTCATCCTGATCGACCCGAACGACGGCACCACGCTCACCGCGGGCATGGTCGGCGAGTCCTTCGCCTCGCCGGAGCCGGTCAAGGACGAGGCCGAGGACGACGGGTGGGACTTCTGAGCGCGAGGTGTGCGCCGACCCGCGCGCACCGTCCGCGCACCGCCCCGCACGAACCTGCCGACCACCCGGCCACGACCTGACACGGGCGTAGCGCCGGGCCACCGAGAGGAACACCTCCCGTGCCTGCCACCCCCGCCCTGCGACGGACGTTCGCCGTCCTGGCCGCGCTGCCGCTGCTGGCCCTCGCGGCCTGCGGCTACGGCTCGCAGGCCAAGGAGAACACGGAGCACGCCGTTGCCGGGGCGGCCAAGGTCGACGGCCTGGACTCGGTGAAGATCGGCTACTTCGGGAACCTCACCCACGCCACGGCGCTGGTCGGCCGGCACGAGGGACTGTTCCAGAAGGAGCTGGGCGGCACGACGGCGCAGTACGCCACGTTCAACGCCGGTCCCTCGGAGATCGAGGCGCTGAACTCCGAGTCCATCGACATCGGCTGGATCGGCCCCTCCCCCGCCATCAACGGCTACCTCAAGTCGGACGGCACGAACCTGCGGATCATCTCCGGTTCGGCCTCGGGTGGAGTGAAGCTCGTCGTCGATCCGGAGAAGATCAAGTCCCTGAAGGACGTCAGGGGCAAGAAGATCGCCACGCCGCAGCTCGGCAACACCCAGGACGTGGCGTTCCTCAACTGGATCTCCGAGCAGGGCTGGAAGGTCGACGCGGAGAGCGGCAAGGGTGACGTCTCCGTGGTCCGTACCGACAACAAGATCACGCCGGACGCCTACAAGTCCGGTTCGATCGACGGCGCGTGGGTGCCCGAGCCGACCGCCTCCAAGCTGGTCGCGGAGGGCGGCAAGGTGCTGCTGGACGAGGCGGACCTGTGGCCGGACAAGAAGTTCGTGATCACGAACGTCATCGTGCGGCAGGACTTCCTCAAGAAGCACCCCGAGGCCGTCGAGGCCGTACTGCGTGCCTCGGTGCGGACCAACCGGTGGATCGACGCCAACCCTGAGAAGGCGAAGGCCGCGGCGAACGCGCAGCTGAAGACCGACACCGGGAAGGCGCTGCCGGCCGACGTGCTCGCCCCGGCATGGCGGTCCATCCGCGTCACCGACGACCCGCTGGCAGCCACGCTGAACACCGAGGCCGAGCACGCGGTCGAGGCGGGGTTGCTGCAGAAGCCCGACCTGACCGGCATCTATGACCTGACGCCGCTGAACAAGGTGCTCAAGGCCGAGGGCGAACCCGAGGTCGACGACGCCGGGCTCGGCGTCGAGTAAGCCCCGTTTTCCGCCAGCCCGTTTTCCGGATTCCGCGAGTTCCCAGGAGGTGACGACCATGGCAACCGCCCTCGCCAAGGCCGCCGACACGGCTGCGTCCGTGGAGCACGCCGCGCGCATCGACCATGTCTCGAAGTCGTTCGCCGGCCCGGCCGGGCAGCAGCTCGTCCTCGACGACATCACGCTCGATGTCGCTCCCGGCGAGTTCGTCACCCTCCTCGGAGCGTCCGGCTGCGGCAAGTCGACGCTGCTGAACCTGGTGGCCGGGCTGGACAGGCCCAGCGCGGGCAGCATCACGACCGACGGCCGCCCGGCGCTGATGTTCCAGGAGCACGCCCTGTTTCCGTGGCTGACCGCGGGCAAGAACATCGAGCTCGCCCTGAAGCTCAGGGGCGTTCCCAAGACCGAACGGCGCGAGCGGGCCGATGAGCTCCTCGAACTGGTCCGGCTGAAGGGCGCGTACGGCAAGCGGGTGCACGAGCTGTCCGGCGGGATGCGGCAGCGGGTCGCCATGGCCCGGGCGCTCGCCCAGGACAGCCGGCTGCTGCTGATGGACGAGCCGTTCGCGGCGCTGGACGCGATCACGCGGGACGTGCTGCACGACGAACTGACCCGGATCTGGCGGGAGACGGGGCTGTCGGTGCTGTTCGTGACGCACAACGTGCGCGAGGCGGTCCGGCTGGCCCAGCGCGTCGTGCTGCTGTCCTCCCGCCCGGGCCGGGTCGCCCGCCAGTGGACGGTCGGCATCCCGCAGCCGCGCCGCATCGAGGACGCCGAGGTGGCGGAGCTGTCCCGGGAGATCACCGAAGAACTGCGTGGGGAGATCCGCCGCCATGGCCAGCACTGAGACGACCTCCGCGACCGCCGCCAAGGACGGCGGCGATCTCGCCGGACTCGAAGCGGGCCTGGACGCTTTGGACACGGTCCAGACGGGCCGTACGCCGTTTCGGCGGACCCTGACCCAGAAGGTCCTGCCGCCGGTGGTCGCGGTCGCGCTGGTGCTGGCGGTCTGGCAGGTCCTGGTGTGGGCCGAGGTCGCGCCCGACTACAAGCTGCCGTCGCCGTCCGACGTGTGGGGCGAGGTGCGCCAGTCCTGGCTGCAGGGCACGCTCCTCGACTACATCTGGACGTCCGTCTCGCGCGGTCTGATGGGCTTCCTGCTGGCGCTGGCGATCGGTACGCCGCTGGGCCTGCTGGTGGCGCGGGTGAGGTTCGTGCGGGCGGCGATCGGGCCGATCCTGTCGGGTCTGCAGTCGCTGCCGTCGGTGGCCTGGGTGCCGCCCGCCGTGATCTGGCTGGGCCTCAACGACTCGATGATGTACGCGGTGATCCTGCTCGGCGCGGTCCCCTCCATCGCCAACGGCCTCGTGTCGGGCGTCGACCAGGTGCCGCCGCTGTTCCTGCGGGCGGGCCGCACGCTGGGCGCGACGGGCCTGAAGGGCACCTGGCACATCGTGATGCCGGCCGCGCTGCCCGGCTATCTGGCGGGCCTGAAGCAGGGCTGGGCCTTCTCCTGGCGCTCGCTGATGGCCGCCGAGATCATCGCCACCTCGCCCGATCTGGGCATCGGGCTGGGTCAGCTGCTGGAGCAGGGCCGCACCAACAGCAGCATGTCCCAGGTGTTCCTGGCCATCTTCCTGATCCTCATCGTCGGCATCGCCATCGACCTGCTGATCTTCAGCCCGCTGGAGCGGTGGGTGCTGCGCAGCCGCGGTCTGCTGGCAAGGAGCTGAGGTCCCGTGTTCCAGAAGCCGGTTCTTCTCGTCATCGCCCACGGCAGCCGCGACCCGCGCCATGCCGCGACCGTGCATGCCCTGGTCCGCCGGGTGCGCTCGCTGCGCCCTGACGTACGGGTGGAGACCGGCTTCCTGGAGTTCAACATCCCGTCGGTGCAGGGGGTGCTGGAGTCGCTGGCCGCGGAGGGCGTCCGTGACGTGGTGGCCCTCCCCCTGCTGCTGACGCGCGCGTTCCACGCGAAGGCGGACATCCCGGCGGTCCTGCGGGACGCGCCGCCGCAGCTCCGCATCCGCCAGGCGGAGGTGCTGGGCCCGTCGCCGCTGCTCCTCGCCGCCCTGGAACGGCGTCTGTACGAGGCGGGTCTGACCCCCGCCGACAAGTCCTCGACCGGGGTCGTGCTGGCCTCGGCGGGGTCCTCCGACCCGGAGGCGATCGCAGTGATCGCAGAAATCGCGCGGGAGTGGCGGCACACCGGTTGGTGCGCCGTGCGGCCTGCGTTCGCCTCCGCATCCCTTCCCCGCACCGAGGACGCGGTGCGCGAGCTGCGGGCCCTCGGCTGCGAGCGCGTGGCCGTCGCCCCTTACGTCCTCGCCCCCGGCTTCCTTCCGGACCGCATCGCGCGGGGCGCGGCCGGGGCGGACGTCCTGGCGGACGTGCTCGGCGCCGCGCCGGAGGTGGCGCGGGTGTTGGTGGAGCGGTACGAGGCGGCGCGGGTGCCGTTGCTGGCGGCGGTCGGGGCCTGAGCCTGCGGCGGCCGTTGCGGTGGGTGGGGGTTCGCGCCTGTGCGGCTTCGGTGGGGGCTCGTGTAGCGCGGGGGCGTGAGGTTGTGGGTCGGGGCCGCGCGAAGCTCTGAAGATGCTCAATCCTCCAGGCCGACGCGCACCGGAAGGTGATGTTCGTGTTTTGATCCTCGCACCACGTGGATCCAGGGGGACTCCACGGTTCGACGCGAGTCCGATGCCGTGCGGCTGGCCGGCTCGCCAGAAAGGTGCGGACATGATTCGACGCATCGCCGTAACTGCCTTGCTTCTGCTGTCTGTCACAGCCTGTTCGACGGCTGAGTCCGGGAGGAGTACGGGGACTCCCGCACCGTCCTCCACTCCGGATTGGATTCAAGAGCAGATCAAGGGCCAGGAGAGGGACCTGCTGGGGCCTGTCGCTTCCGGCACCGGAGAACGGACGTTGCCTCCCTTCTCTCCGACCGCGGCCGCGTACACGGTGTTCGCGCAGTGTGAGGGCAAGGGGTCGGTGTACGTCGCGACAGAGGCGGCGGAGAGGGGGCAGAAGGTCCGGTGCGGGGTGCCCACGAGCGGTCTGGTCTACAGCGGCACGGATGAGGCCCAATCCGTCACGATCACGCCGTCTGACGACGTCAAGGAGTGGACGATCGCCATCCTCGACGGCGATCACAACGCCTGATTGCCTCTCGCGGGGCTTCAGGGCTGCCAGGCCGGAGCACGGCCCCGTGGCCGTGAAGAGGGGGACTCCGGCCCGCTCGGTACCGGCAGAATCCGCCCGCCGACCCGCACCGCAAAGGCGTGCAAGCGCTCCGCGAAGCCCGATACCGGACCACTGAGAGCGGAGAGGCCCATGAAAGATGGGTTCTGACTGTCAGTGCGCGGCCCGCGTCTCCTCCTCGGCCAGTCGCACCAGCTCCCCCACCGGCATCGATCCCGCCGCCCGTCGTTCGCGCGCGAAGGTGTTGGCCAGGCGCTGGAGGAGGTCGTTCAGCGGGGTCGGCACGCCGTGCAGGCGGCCCAGGAGGGCGATCTCGCCGTTGAGGTAGTCGGCCTCGATGGTGCCGGTGCCGCGGGTGAGGGACTGCCAGGAGGAGCCGCCGCCGCGCGGGGTGCCGTCGAGGGGGACGAGGGTGACCTTGTCGCCGCGTACCGCCTGCTGTTCCTCGGTGCCGGCGTACGCGATCCCGGCGGCGTCCAGCACGGCGGCGCCCTCGGCCCGCACGCGCCGGAGCAGCGCCGCGGCCTCCTCGCTGTCGACGGGACCGGTCACCGCCTCCAGGGCGTTGCCGAGGTTGGCCAGCAGCTTGGCGTACTGCCAGCGCGCCACGTCGGGCACGACCGGCGCCTCGAAGTGCGACTTCTCCAGGTCGGCGGCGATGAGACGGGCGGTCTCGTCGGTGCCGTGCGGGTGGCGGCCGAGGTGGAGGATGCCGGTGAGGGGGCTGCCGGCCGCGGAGACGACGCCGGGTTCGACGAAGGTCGACGGAAGCCAGACGCAGACGCCGTACACCCGGCGGAACAGCCGCAGGGCGAGGCGCTGGCTCTCGACGCCGTTCTGCGCGCAGAGCAGCGGCAGGCGCTCGGCGGCCGTTCCGCCGCCCGTGACCGGGGCTGTGGCCCACGTCTGCAGGGCGGCCTCGCTGTCCTGCGTCTTCACGGCGAGGACGAGGACGTCGTCGGGGCGGAGCTCCCCGAGCGCGGCCGGCCCGTCGACGGCCGGCAGCCGGTGGGTCAGCTCGCCCTCCGGCACCCTGAGCCGCAGCCCGCCATCCCGTAGGGCCTCGACGTGCGCGCCCCGCGCGACCAGAACGACCTCGTGCCCCGAGCCCGCGAGTCGTCCGCCGATGACACCGCCGACCGCCCCTGCCCCGATGATGATGTAGCGCATACGACGAGCCTCGCACACCCGTCCACCGGGTTGACCTTGCCCCTGGGTCAGGCTTCAGGGTCCCCGGCATGGACGACTTCTCTCTGAGGCAGACGCCGTACAGCGATCCGGGGAGCCTGGACATCAGCCGGCTGCCGCGTGATCCGGGCGAACTCGCCCGTGTCGTACGTGATGTGATGATTCATCAGGGAGAAGGGGAGCGCCTGGGCTACGCCATTCCCATGCCCCGCCTGCACGAGGACGCCGAGTCGCGCTACGTCAGCGAGATCCTGCGGATCCTGCGCGAGCGCGGGGGCACCGCGCTGACCGAGGCACGGGAGCCGCAGGCCCGGTTCGTGGGCACGTGCCGGGACTTCGCCCTGCTGCACGTGTCCCTGCTGCGCGCGACGGGTACGCCGGCCCGGGTCCGCGGCGGCTTCGGCACCTACTTCGTCGACGGGTTCCACGAGGACCACTGGATCACCGAGTACCGCCTGCCGGACGGGAGTTGGCGGCTGGCGGACCCGCAGGTGCTGCATCCGTCGTACGACCGCCTGGACTTCGATCCGCTGGACGTGCCGCGCGACCGGTTCCTGGTGGCGGGCGAGGCATGGCGGGCGTGCCGGGCCGGGGAGGCGGATCCGGGGACGTTCGGGCTCTGGACCGACGAGGCCCTGCGCGGGATGTGGTTCGTCCGGGGCAGCCTCGTCCTCGACCTCGCCTGCCGGGGCGGCGTCGAGACACTGCCCTGGGACGGCTGGGAGCCCCTGGCGGGCTTCGGCGACGTGTCGCTCCGCGCCGCCGACCTCGCTCTCCTGGACGCCGTGGCCGCCGCGCACACCGACGACGACGTCCGGCGCCTTCGCGCCGAGCCGCGGCTGGCGCCACCCCGCGAGATCCTGTCCTTGTCGCCCCACTTCGGGCTGCGCGGCGTCACGCTCGCTCAGGGCTGAACGGCGTCCCCTGGTGGAAGTACATCTGCCAGCCGTTGTCGGTCCGCCGCCACAAGGAGCTGCGATGGGCCCGGCGGCCGTTGTTCTCCGTGTCGAAGGTGAGGTGGACGACATCGGGCGCGAGCTGGACGGCCTCCATCCGCGAGACGACGACGGGCCGGGGGCCGGGGTCCTCGCCCGCTACCAGGGACTCGATGATCGACGTTCGGTCCCAGTACCGCCCTGACGCGCCGAACTCCCGGAACCCGGGATGCAACAGCTCTCCGAGCAGTTCCGGCGACGACCGTACATCCGGCTCCAGAAGGCGCAGCTCGCCGTCGAGGGCGGCTTGCACGGCCGGGGTGCGGGGGTCAGTCACCTGTCATCTCCACGAGCTTCACGACGGTGTTCCAGTTGCGGCTGGTGGCGATCAAACCCTTGTTGAGCCGGGGCCGCGACAGAATTTCGCCGAGCTTGGAGCGTCCCAGGCCGTTCGGGGCGTACAGGTACAGCGCGCGGTCGCCGAGGCGGAACTCCTCGGGGAGGTGGGCGGCCTGGTCGATCTCCGCGAAGCGGTCGGCGTCGACCGGGGCGGAGAAGTAGGTGACGTGCAGCTGCTTCGCCTCCAACTCGGCAGCCGGGAACGGGCAGTTGTCGGCGATAGCCCTGAGATAGGCGTGGTCGCGCACGATCACGTCCACGGCGAAACCGAACCGCTTCTCGATCGCCGACGTGAGCTCCGCGGCCAGGGACTCCTCGTCGCCGTGGTCGGCGACGAACACGGCCTGGCCGCTCTGGAGGTAGGTGCGTACGCCCTCGTGGCCGAGGCCGGTCAGCAGGGTGCGCAGGTCGGCCATCGGGACTTTTCTGCTGCCGCCCACGTTGATCCCGCGTAGCAGCGCCGCATACGTCGTCGTCATCCGGCCACCTTAAGGCGACCCTCTGACACCGGGCGCGGCCTGTCACCGGTGCGGCCGTCGTGCCCCGTGGGGGTGGGCACGACGGCCTGGAGCCGTAAGTTACTTACCGGTCAGCTTGAAGCACAACCCGATCGCCATGATCCTTTGCCCTCGCCCCGGTCCACACCCCTGATCTTCGGCCCCGACACGGCCGGATAGATGTAAGGGACCCTCATCCTCCCCAGTGGGGAGGCCCCGGTGGCCGAGGGGATGAGTTCCGGCCGCCGTACTTCACCGGGCAGCACGACGAGATGGCTTTATCCGGCCCATACCTTCGAAACGAAAGGGGGCGGCAGGGGGCCGCCACCGTTATCAAGGGGGCAAGCCCGTCATGGGGAACGGAGACACGCGAGTGCGGGGGCTCGCCGCCCGCGCAGGTGGCTGGAGCGCCCGCCACCGATGGGCCGCCGTCGGCATCTGGGTGCTGTTCGTCGTCCTGGCGATGGGGCTCGGTTCGGCGGCGGGCCGGGTCGACGTCAAGGACAGCGACCAGCTGAAGGGCGAGACGCACACCGCCGCCAAGATCGTCGAGGACGCCGGGATCGACGAGCCGGCCGGTGAGACCGTCCTGATCCAGGCGAAGGACGGCGGCCTCAAGGCCACGGACGCCGAGTTCAGGTCGGCGGTCAGCGCGGTCGTGAAGGCGGTCGAGGGCACCGGCGAGGTCACGGACGTGACGTCGCCGTACGACACGCGGACGATCTCGAAGGACGGCCGCAGCGCGCTCGTGCAGTTCGACATGCGCGGCGAGGCCGACACCGCGGGTGAGCGCGTGGAGCCCGTGCTGAAGGCCGTCGAGGACGTCCAGAAGGACCACGGGTCGCTGCGGATCGAGGAGATCGGCGGCGCGAGCATGATGAAGACGTTCGACGACGCGTTCGGGGACGACTTCCAGAAGGCCGAGTACTCCGCGGTGCCGGTGGCCCTCGGCATTCTGCTCATCGCCTTCGGCGCGCTGGTGGCGGCCCTGCTGCCGGTGCTGCTCGCGGTCACCGCGATCATGGCGACGATGGGCCTGATGGGCATCGTCAGCCATGTCATGCCGATGAGCGACACCGCCAACTCCGTGATGCTGCTGGTCGGCCTGGCCGTGGGCGTCGACTACTGCCTGTTCTATCTGCGCCGTGAGCGTGAGGAGCGCGAGGCCGGGCGGGACGCGCAGACCGCCCTGAAGGTCGCCGCCGCCACCAGCGGCCGCGCGATCATCGTCTCCGGTGTCACGGTGTGCGTGGCGATGGCGGGCATGCTGTTCACCGGGCTCGCCGAGTTCGAGGCGATGGGCCTGGCCTCGCTGATGGTCGTGGCGGTCGCCATGGTCGGGTCGGTGACGGTGCTGCCGGCGCTGCTGTCGCTGCTGGGCGAGCGGGTCGAGAAGGGCAAGATCCCCTTCCTGCACCCGCAGAGCAGGCGGAGTCGGGGCCGGGGGCGCGGCAACCGCGAGAGCCGGTTCTGGACGGCCGTACTGAAAGGCGTGCTCGCCCGGCCGGTCATCTCGGTCGCCGTCGCGGCCGGTGCGCTGCTGGCCATCGCGGCTCCCGCGCTCGGGATGAAGACCGAACAGCTCACCCTGGACAAGGAGTTCGGCGACTCGCTGCCCATCGTGCAGACGTACAACCGGCTCAACGAAGCATTCCCGGGCGGTTCCGAGCCGGCCGAGGTGGTCGTCAGGGCGGACGACATCAACGCCCCCGAGGTGAAGTCCGCGCTCGCCGACTTCCGTGAGCGGGCGATCAGTTCGGGTGCCTCGCGCGGCCCGGTGGAGATCAAGCTGCACGACGAGCAGAACATCGCCTTCGTGTACGTCCCGCTGGTCGGCGGCTCCGACCTGGACAAGGCGGGCGCGAGCCTGGACAAGCTGCGCGACGACGTGCGTCCGGCCACGCTCGGCAAGGTGGACGGTGTCGAGGCGCCGATCACCGGGCAGGTCGCCGGGTCGAAGGACTTCAACGACCAGCTGGCCGGAGCGGTCGTCCCGGTCTTCGCGTTCGTCGTGGTCTTCGCCTTCGGGCTGATGCTGCTGTCGTTCCGCTCGCTGACGATCGCCGTCACGTCGATCGTGCTGAACCTGCTGTCGGTGGGCGCCGCGTACGGCATCCTCGTCGCCGTCTTCCAGCACGGCTGGGGCGCGTCCCTGGTGGGCGCGGAGGGCGTCGGCGCCATCATCACCTGGCTGCCGCTGTTCCTGTTCGTGATCCTGTTCGGCCTGTCGATGGACTACCACGTGTTCGTGGTCTCGCGGATCCGTGAGGCGCGCCTGCGGGGCCGGACGACGAAGGACGCGATCCAGCACGGTGTGGTCACCACGGCCGGTGTCGTCACCAGCGCCGCGGTCATCATGGTCGCCGTGTTCGCGATCTTCGGCACGCTGTCCATGCAGTCCATGAAGCAGATGGGTGTCGGCCTCGCGGCCGCGGTCCTCATCGACGCGACGATCATCCGGGGTGTGCTGCTCCCGGCGGTCATGGCACTGCTGGGCGAGCGCAACTGGTATCTGCCGAAGTGGCTGAACCGGCTGCCGGACCTGACGCACGACGAGGCGCCCGAGGCCGTGACGCGCAAGGCGGCCCGGGACGACGAGGGCGAGCGGGTGCCTGTCTGACCCGGCCGGCCCGCGGCGAAGGGCCCGTCGACTCCGGGGGAGTCGACGGGCCCTTCGCGTGTGCCCTCAGCTGGTGAGACGCCGCACCTCCAGCACGCCCTCGTCGCAGCGCACGATCTCCAACTCCCGGTCCGGACGCGCTCCTTCGAAGGTGAGCGAGACCCGGCCGTCCGGCCCTAGGCGCCAGCGACCGGGTACGGCGTCGGGAGCGTCCCCGCGTCCCAGGGGGTGGTCGACGAACGCGCCGTCGGGTGCGAACTCCATGCCGCGACGCCCTCGGGCCGGCGGGAAGGGGTAGTCGTCGGGCCGGTACACCCGCACGTCGCCGTGGTCCTCCTCGTAGGAGTGGAACCAGGAACGGAACAGGCCCGGCGGAGGCTCGCTCATGACCCCGGCCACCTCGCTCACCGCATCCGTGGAAATTGCCGGTCTTCGACAAAAACTGCCGCTCTTCCCAAATTGCCGCTCTTCTCCAGGAATGTCTACGATTATCAGTGTATGGGTCGAGGGGCAGCGGGCAACCGACCCTTCCGTCCGGCATCGCCCGCCCCCGCAGCGCGTGTCCGACGCGCAGTTCCGCAGCCGTGTGCGCGGCAAGTCCAACACCTTCAGAGGGGCGCAGCCATGTCCGATGCGCAGTCCTATCTCCGCGCGGCTTCAGCCGACTACAGCCGCTGGTGCGGTGCCATGGAAGTGCACCGCCGGCTTCTGACGCTCAATCCCGAGTACGCCGGCAACCGTGCGCAGATCGAGAACACCGCGTTCAGCTACGAGTCACAGCGGCGCGAAGCCACCCGGCAGGGCGTCGTCGATCTTCCCGTCGTCGTGCACGTGGTGCACAACACCCCCGAGCAGAATGTCGACGACGCCCAGATCCACAGTCAGATCGCCGTACTGAACCAGGACTTCCGCGCGGCCAACCCCGACGTCAGCAAGGTGCCGGCGGTGTGGCAGGACCTGGTGGCCGACGCGCGCATCCAGTTCCATCTCGCCCAGACCGACCCGCTGGGGCGGCCGACCGACGGCATCACACGGACCCAGACCCCGAACAGGGACTGGGACACGGACGACCTGGTCAAGTTCAGCCTGAGCGGAGGCCGGGACTCCTGGCCCGCGGACGTCTACCTGAACGTCTGGGTCTGCCAACTACGACGTGGCCTGCTCGGCTACGCCCAGTTCCCGGGCGGCGCCGCCTCCACGGACGGCGTGGTCATCACGCACACCGCCTTCGGTACGACCGGCACCGCCGGCGCGCCGTTCAACGGCGGCCGTACGGCCGTGCACGAGATCGGGCACTGGCTCAACCTGCGGCACATCTGGGGTGACGACGACGAGGGGTGCAGCGGCAGCGACTTCGTGGCCGACACCCCCAACCAGGCGGGGCCCAACCTCGGCGCACCGCGCTTCCCCAGTACGACGTGCGGCAACGCCCCGGACGGGGACATGTTCATGAACTACATGGACTACACGGACGACGCCGCGATGTTCATGTTCACCAAGGGGCAGGCGGCGCGCATGGACGCCACCCTGGACAACGCGCGCCTGTCCCTCAGCCGCCAGGCCGTCACGGTGTGACGGCCCCGGCTATCCGCGCCGAGCCGGCAGCGCGGCCTCGATGAGATCGGCGGCCCGGCGCGTCCCGCCCTCCCGGCCCATCTCCGCCTGAATGTCCTTCAGGCGCCCGGCGACCTCGGGGTCGTCCACCAGGGCGAGGGCCGTCTCCCGCAGCGTCTCGGCGGTGGCTTCCTCCGTCGGGACGTGGCGGGCGACGCCGAGCGCCTGGAGCATGTCGGCGTTGCCGAACTGGTCCACGGCCTGCGGCACGGCGATCATCGGGGTGGCCGTGGCCAGACCCTCCTGGCTGCCGCCGGCGCCGGCGTGCGTGACGAACAGGTCGGCCTGCTTCAGAATCGCCAACTGCGGTACCCAGGAGCGCACTTCGACGTTCGGCGGTACGTCCCCCAGGTCGGCCGGGTCGACGTGCCGGCCGACCTGCAGCACCAGGTGCCAGCCCGGCAGGTCACCGAAGGCCCGCACACACTCCCGATAGAAGGCCGGCTGCTTGGTGAAGGCCGACCCGAGGGAGACGAGCACGACCTTCTCGGCGCCGGCCGGCCGCCGCCAGTCGCCCTCGGCGGTGCGGTCGGCCTGGCAGGCGCCGACGAAGGAGTAGACGGCTTCGTCGACCCGGTCGGCGTTCGGCTGCAGCGCCTTCGGGATGAGGACCAGGGAACGGTCGGGCCGGCCCGCGAACGGATCGGGGTGCCGGTCGATGCCGTTCTCCTCCAACCACGCCTGGAAGCGCTCGTAGTAGGCGCGGCCGCGTTCGGTCTTCTTCGGCTCCTCCCACATCGGCTCGGAGACCTCCTGCTCGTACCCCTCCCAGGCGACGAGGCACGGCGACAGCGAGATCGCGGGCACGCCCCAGCGGTGGGCGAGGACACGGGCCGGGTACGAGGCGATGTCGTGCAGGACGAGATCGGGCGCGTCCCCCTCGTACGCCTCGACCAGCTGCGGGAGCGCCTGGATCGCGTCGGTCAGGAACGGCTCGACGTTGTCCAGCAGGGTGCTCCCCCAGGCCTCCGGGTCGGCGTCCGGACCGGGCAGCGTGGAGTTCCACGGCTTGGGCTCGGCGCCGGTGCCGGCGACCTTCTCGGCGAAGGCCGGGGGAATCGCGTACGTGACCCGGTGCCCGCGCGCCACGAGCTCGCGGATCACCTCAAGGCTGGGGTTCACGTGACCGTGGGCGGCGATGGAGAACATGGCGATGTGAGCGGGACTGGTCATGGGCCCGACCTTAAGCGAGACGATACGTCTCGTGCAACCCGGTTTCATGAGGCCCCTGCCGCCAGCGCGTGGTGCAGCCTCAGCCACGTCTCCGGCGGCACCTCTCCGACGAGGACCCTCGCGTCGAGACTTGCCGCGCGGAACGCCGCGTCGACCCGTCGCCTCGGGTGGGCCCGGCACAACGACGCGTGCAGCGAGCCGCCCACCCCGGAGAAGCCCAGTTCGACCAGGTGCCGCCAGCCCGCGTGGGCGGCGGCGTCGAGCAGCGGGGTGCGGCGCCGCTCGATCCGTACGATCCCCGCGTCCACCCGGGGCACGGGACGGAAGCTGTGCCGCCCGACGCGGCCGCACAGTCGCCATTCGTAGCGGGGCCAGGTCAGGACCGTCAGACGGCTCCAGCTGCCGTAGTCACCCGTGCGTTTGCGGGCGTATTCAAGCTGGGTGAGGAGGGTGGCCTCGGTGAGGGCGGGCGCCCGCAGACACCAGTCGACGATGGCGGCCGTGCGGGAGAAGGGCACGTTCCCGGCGACGGAGAACGGCGTGCGCGGGGGCCGTGCGGCGAGGAAGTCCTCGCCGATTACACGGACTTGGGGTGTGTGCGAGAAGCGTGTGCGCAGCGCGGGAACGAGCCGCGGGTCGATCTCGTAGGCGAAAAGGCGCCGACAGCGCGGGGCGAGAAGTTCGGTCAACGCGCCTTTGCCCGCGCCGACTTCGAGCAGCAGGCATGCCTGGCGCCCGTGCGGTACGGCGTGTCGGGCGAGCTGTCCGGCGGCTGCGCGGTCGGCGAGGAAGTTCTGGGAGAGCGCGCGGGATACGCGGGTGGGGCGGGCCATGGCCTGCGGTCCTTGTCTTCCGTGGAGAGGGAAAGGGCAGACGAAGGCCCTGACCGGAAGACAGGAGGAAGAACGAGGAGCAGCGGACCGCGACGGATCAGCGGATCAACGCATCAGCGGGCGTGGCTCCCCGGGCCGGTCAGGGCTCCGGGGCCGCGGCGCATCCGTACGGAGTGCGCGTAGCCCCGGCCGAGACCGGTGATGGTGATCGAGTTGTTCGCTGCCACGGACGGCACGTTAGGCGTGCCGGGGTGACGCGGACAACCGAATTACGTCGGCGCTGGTGGCGGCCGGGTGGTGCCGGTGGCGGAGGGCGTCAGCGCTGGTAGCGCGCCAGTACCAGGTTCCCTTCGTCCTCCAGGCGCTCACGCAGTTCGCCGAGTCCGATGGCTCCGCTGTAGTACTCCTGGAAGGCGGGCGTGGCGACCTTGTCCTTCCACTCGGGATAGCCCCGCACCGACTGCGCGGGCGCCGGCCGCAGGTGTGCGGCGAGGGCCGTGCCGGTGGCCCAGTCGTTCTCGGTCGTGTGCAGGGCCGGGTCCTTCAGCGCCTGGGTCCCGGTCGGCAGCATCCAGTCGCCCAGCGCCAGCCGGACCATGTTCGCGGGCCGCAGCAGGAAGTCGACGAACGCGGCGGCCTCCCGCTGGTGCGGACTGTCCGCGGCGATGGACAGGGTCTGCGGACTGACGCCCTGGGCGAGCCCGTCGGCGCCCGCCGGGGCGGGCAGCACCTGCCAGTCGAAGCCCTTCGGCGCCTGCTGCACGATCTGCTGGCGGTACGAGAAGCCGAGCGGGACCATCGCGTAACGGCCGCCGAAGAAGCCGGGCAGCGTGTCCGAGCCGCCGCTGCCCAGGGTCGTGGGCGACGCGCTGCGGTCGGTGTTGACCTGGTCGTGGACGGTGCTCGGCATCACCGCGTCGGCCGTCCCGAAGCGGACGGTGACCTTGCCGTCGGCGCCGCGGTGGAAGAGCTGTCCGCCCGCCGAGAGCGACAGGTTGAGGGAGGCGGAGACGGGCTCCTTGAGCGGCCAGGCGACGCCGTACCTGCCGTCCCCGCTCAGCTGCTCGGTGACCTTCCGGAACTCCGCCCAGCTCCAGGGCTGTTCGGGGGTGGGGACGCGTACGCCCGCCTGCTTCAGCCACTTCGCGTTGGCGATGAGCACCCGTGGCTCCTGGAGGAACGGCACACCGTAGATCCGGCCGTCGAAGGTCGCCGTGTCCCAACTGTGCCGCGGGATGTCGGACTTGAGCCGCCGGGGCAGCAGGTCGGTCAGATCGGCGAGGTAGCCGCCGTACGCGAAGTCGGCGAGGTCGTCCGAGGCGTCGTGGATGATGTCGGGGGCCTCACCGCCCTCGAAGGAGGTGAGCAGCTGGTCGTGGACGCTGTCCCAGCTTCCCTGGACGTACTCGACCTTGACGTCCGGATGGGCCGCGTTCCACTCCTTCACCAGCTCCTTGTTGACCTCGACGGACTCCTCCTGCCAGGCCAGGGACTGGAAGCGCAGGGTGATCGGACCGCCGGACCCGCCGCCGTCGTCGCCGCTGCATCCGGCGAGCAGCAGGGCCATCGGCAGGACCAGGGCCCAGAGCAGTCTCGTACGCATCAGTTCTTCACCGCCCCGGCGAGCATGCCGCCTGTGATCCGCCGCTGGATGACCGCGAACACCACCAGCGAGGGCAGCGTCGCGAGGAACGCGGCGGCGGCCAGCGGGCCGAGGTCCGCGACCCCTTCCGCGCCGATGAAGTGGGTGAGGACGACCGGCAGGGTCTGCTTCTCCGGTGTCTTCAGCAGTACGAGCGCGAAGAAGAACTCGTTCCACGCCGTGACGAACGCGAACAGCGCCGTCGCGACGATCCCCGGCACCAGCAGGGGCGCGGTCACCGACACCAGCGTCCGGACCCGCCCCGCCCCGTCGACCGCCGCCGCCTCCTCCAGCTCGGGCGGCACGGCACGGACGTACCCGACGAGCATCCACAGCGCGAACGGCAGCGCCCACACGACGTACACCATGATCAGCCCCGGCACCGAGTTGATCAGCCGCAGGTTCTTCAGGACCAGGAACAGCGGGATGATCACCAGCACCAGCGGGAACGCCTGGCTGACGACCACCCAGCCGGTCGCCGCGCGGGCGAGCAGGGTGCGGCGGCGGGCCATGACGTAGGCCATCGGGGTCGCGAGCAGTACGGCGATCAGGGCGGCGCCGAGCGCGGCGATCAGCGAGTTGAGGGCCGCGTGCAGCAGGGGCTGTTCGTCGAAGGCCTGGCGGAAGTTGGCGAGGGTGGGGTCCTTCGGGATCCAGGTGGGATGCAGACTGCCCAGCTCGCGCGGGGGTTTGAAGGCGGTGGAGACCAGCCAGAGGAAGGGGAGGGCGAGGAAGAGGAGGTAGGCGAGCAGGGCGATGTACTGGCCGATACGGCCGGTTCGGCTCGTCCTCATGGCGCCGCTCGCCCTGGTGGCTCCGCTCATGCGTCGTCACCTCCCCTGAGCCGTCCGACAAGGAGGACGGCGAGGCAGACCGAGATGACCGCGACCATCACGCATCCCATCGCCGCCGCGTAGCCGAACTGCCCGTAGCGGAAGGCCTCTTCGTAGGCGAAGAGCATGGGCAGCCGGGTGCGGCCGCCGGGGCCGCCGCTGGTCAGCACGTAGACCAGGGCGAAGGAGTTGAAGTTCCAGATCAGGTTGAGTGCCGTGATGGCGAGGGCGACCGGCCTGAGGGCGGGCCAGGTGACCGTGCGGAAGCGGCGCCAGGCGCCGGCGCCGTCCACGGCCGCCGCCTCGTGCAGTTCGCGCGGGGTGTTCTGCAGTCCGGCGAGCAGGGCGACCGTCGTGGTCGGCATGCCCGCCCAGACGCCCACGACGATGACGGCGGGCAGGGCGGTGCCGAGCCCGCTGAGCCAGTCGCGGCCGTCGCCGAGGCCCAGGTCGCGGATCGTCTCGTTGAGGATGCCGGCGTCGGGGTTGTAGACCAGCCGCCACATGACGCCGACGACGACCTCGGGCATGGCCCACGGGACGATCGCTAGGGCCCGGGCCAGCCAGCGCAGCTTGAGGTCCTGGTTGAGGAGCAGGGCGAGGCCGAGCGCCAGCAGGAACTGCGGCACGGTGACGCCGACGGCCCAGACCAGACCGATCCGGAACGACTCCCAGAACAGCGTGTCGTGCAGCAGGTCCCGGAAGTTGAGGCCGCCGATCCACTGGGTGGGCTGGGTCCGTCCGGACTGGGCGTCGGTGAAGGACAGCAGGATGCCGTAGAGCAGCGGTCCGACGCTCAGGACCAGGATGGGGATCAGCGCGGGGAGCACGAGGAACCAGGCACCGTGATCCGTGACGCGCCACCGTCTCCTCGGGTCGGGCGCAGGTCTCACCGACCTCTCCGCCTCGGTCACCGATGTCACGGAATCAGCCCCTTTGCACGGCGCGGGTGGGCCCCGTCATGGTCGTGAAGGCGCCGTACCCCGTCAAGGCCGCGCGCACGCGGTCCGACCTGTGGAAATGCGAGACTGACCGGCGGGTGGCGAGAACTGGACACCCTCGGTACGGATCATTACGTGTCGATGTGGGACAGGCCGGGCGGGATGCGGAGGCAGGCGATGGACGAGGCACGGGCGCGGGACGTACTGGCCGAGGCGGCGGTACTGCCCGCTTCGACGCGGGACGCGCGGCTGCTCGCCCTGGGCGAGAACGCGGTGTTCGCCGCCGGTGACCTGGTCGTCAAGGTGGGCCGTGACGCCGAACTCCTGGGCCGGGCGCGGCGCGAACTGGACATCGCGGGGTGGCTGGCCGAGGCGGGCGTGCCGGCGGTGCGGGCGGCCGAGCCCAAGGCGCTGCTGGTGGCGGGGCACCCGGTGACCGTGTGGCACCGGCTGCCCGATCCCGTACGGCCCGCCGAGCCACGGGATTTGGCCGAACTGCTACGGGTCGTGCACGCCCTGCCCGCGCCCTCGTTCGAGCTGCCGCCCCGTGAGTTGCTGGGGGGCGTGGAGCGGTGGCTGCGGCTGGCGGGGGACGCGATCGACCCGGCGGACGCGGCGTATCTGCGGGAGCGGAGGGACGGGTTCGCGTCCGCCGCGGCGGGGCTGACGCCTCGTCTGCCACCGGGGCCGATCCATGGGGACGCGCTGCCTCGCAACGTGCATGTCGGCCCGGACGGACCGGTGCTGGTGGATCTGGAGACCTTCTCGGCCGACCTGCGCGAGCACGATCTGGTGGTCATGGCGCTCTCGCGTGACCGGTACGGGTTGCCCGCGGCGGCCTACCGGTCGTTCGTCGAGACGTACGGCTGGGACGTGCGGGAATGGGAAGGGTGCGCGGTGCTGCGCGGGGCGCGGGAGACGGCGAGTTGCGCGTGGGTGGCTCAGCACGCGCCGAGCAGTCCGAAGGCGCTGGCGGAGTTCGAGCGGCGGGTGGCGTCCTTGCGCGAGGGCGACGAGACGGTGCGGTGGTATCCGTTCTGAGCGCGACGGCTCCCGCGGCTGCCCGGCCCGTTCGCACGCGACGCAGACCGCCGGCTCAGCGGCACCGGCTCAGCGGCATCGGCTCACACCCGTCGCCAGCGGGCCATGGCGAAGGAGAACACGCCGAACAGCACCAGCCCGGCCGCGACGCAGACCAGCAGCCAGGGGCCGAGCGGGGTGTCGGCGAAGGTGCGCAGGGTGTCGTCCAGCCCCTTGGCCCGGTCGGGTTCGTAGGCGATGGCCGCGCGGACCGCGAAGACACCGGCCACGGCGAACACCAGCCCCCGGGCAGCGCCGCCGGCCACGCCGGTGACATCCACCAGCTGCCGCGTCCGGTGGCCCATCTGCCCGAGCCGGAGCTCGTCGTGGTACTTGCGCAGGACGGCCCTCACGCCGATCCAGCCGCCGGCCACGACGACGGCGACCCCGGCCGCGCCGACCAGCCACTGGCCGCCGGGAAGCTCCAGTGCCCGGGCGGTGGCGTCCCGGGACTGCTGGTCGCTGGATCCGCCGCCGCTCCGGTCCCCGCTCGCCGCGAACGACAGCACGGAACCGGCGACGAAGACGTAGAACCCGAAGCGGACGGTCGCCAGCAGCCGCTTGGGCGCGCTGCGGCCGTTCTGCCCGACGGAGCCGAAGATCGCCTCGGACAGCCGCCACAGCGCCATGCCGACCAGTCCGATGCCCAGCGCCCACAGCAGCACCGAGCCGAACGGCCGCTGCGACAGTTCCGCCAGGGCCCCGCCGCGGTCCGCCTGTTCGCTCGTGTCGCCGAAGGCGACCTGTAGCGCCAGCGCGCCGACGAGCAGATAGATCACGCCCCGGGCGGCCAGTCCGGCCCGCGCCGCTCCCTCGGTGACCGAACCCCGCGCCGCCCGCCGGGCCCGAAGACGTCCGGCCCCTGCCCGCACACTCATGTCCATGCAGACCTCCCGGCAGTCCGGATGCCCCGGCTGGGCCGTCACACACTCGGCACGCACGGTCCTGCCGTCGGTCAGGGAGTCACACCCCCGTCACGCACCGCTCTGTCGGCGCACCATCTCGGTGATCCAGACGGGCGCGAACGGCGATGTGCAGCCCGGGGACGTCGGATAGTCCTTGAGCACCTCCAGGCGCTCACCGATGGCGAGGGCACGGGTGCGGTGCTCGGCGTGCTCGATACCGATCCGCGCCAGGCAGTGGTTCATCGCCCACTGGAGGCGATCCGGGGCGTCCTTCATCTCCGCCTCGATGAGGTCGAGCAGTCCGGGGAGGTCGAGGCCGTCCGGTTTCCTCGCGACGCGTTCGGTGGTCAGCGCCCAGCCGGCACTCGCGACCACGGGATCCGGATCGGCGAACCAGGCCGACCGCAGCTCTTCGGCGTGCGGGCTCTTCTTCACCACGTAGTTCACGAGCCAGTCGTGCACCTTGGGTGTGCGCGCCTCGCGCACCATCGCGTCCAGCTCATCCCGCGTGAACGCCTTCGGACGGCAGATCAGCAGCGCCAGCAGCCGCGCCGCGGTGTCATCCGTCGCCCAGAGCCGGCGCGCGAGGTCCTGCTGCGTCTTCAGCCGCTTGGCGAGCGCGCGCAGTTTGCCGAGGTTCACACCGTGGTCGTCACCGTGCTTCTCGTTCACCGCACGGATCCTGGGGTCGTCGAGCCCGGCCAGTTCGGCCATCACCTCGGCCACCGTCGTCCCGGTCAGCGCCGCCTCGGCCACCTCGGTCTCCTGTCCCTCACGTGCGGGATGTCAGCCTACGAGGCCACGGCGAAATCCGGCCACCGATCCTGGCCCTCACGCCCGCACGCCCTCACGGCCCTGCGTTCTGGATGCCCCGCGCGGCACGGCGCAGCTCGGTGAGGACGGTGCGGACCGCTGTGCGGGCCGTGCGTTCGGGACGGTAGAGCGCGTCGATGTGGCGCCTCGCCTGGACTCCGCTCAGTGGCTTCAGGACCAGCGCCGGATGCGGGCGGACCGTCCAGCGGGGCATCAGGGCGATACCGCCGCCGGCCGCCACGACCTCGGCCGCCACCGCGAACTCGTTGATGCGGTGAGCGAGGTGCAGGCGGCGGCCGGCCGCGGCGGCGACCGCCTCGATGACCGCCAGGACCGGGAAACCGTCGTGCACCGTGATCCACGGCTCGTCGGCCACGTCGCGCGGGGTGACCCGGCGCTTGGCGGCCAGCGGGTGATCGGCGGGCACGGCCACGTCGAGCGGCTCACGCAGCAGCGTCGTCATGGCCACCGTGTCCGGCCAGGGCGGCGCGTGGTCCAGCCGGTGGGCGAGGACGACGTCGTACTCCCGGGTGAGGCGCGGGAAGTCCTCCTGCGGTACGTCCTCGTCGGCGAGCCTGACCACCGGACGGCCCGGCCCGGCGAGCGCGCGGAGCAGCAACGGGAAGAACGCGGCGCCCGCGCTGTGGAACGCCGCCACCGACACCTCCCCGTCCGGCTGCCCGACGAACTCCTCGACGGTGTGCCGTGCCCGCGCGAGCGCCGTCTCCACCTCCACGGCCGCGGCGGCCAGTGCCTGTCCGGCGTCGGTGAGCACCAGCCGGCGCCCCTGACGCTCGGTGAGCGGTACCGGGATCGCGCGCTGGAGCAGCCGTAGCTGCTGGGAGATCGCCGACGGCGTCACGAGCAGGGCCTCGGCGACCGCCGTGACACTGCCCAGTTCGCCGAGCTCCCGCAGGATCCGCAGTTGCCGTTCGTCCATCGCCTCAGTGTAGGGACGATGTAGTGCCGCTAAATGATCGTTTTAGAAGGTGGTACTGGGCTTCATGGACGCTTCCGGTGCATCGTGGGCCGGTGTCCGACGTCCGCCGTACCGATGCGGTACTCCTCCTTGTCGCGCTCGTCTGGGGTTCCAGCTATCTGTCCGCCCAGACCGCCACCGCCGCGCTCCCCGTCCTGCTGGTGCTGTTCGCCCGCTACGCCCTCTCCGCGTTCGCCTGTCTCGGCGTGGTCGCCTCCCGGCGGCGCGGGCAGCGCCGGTGGACGCGTGAGGAGTTGCGGGCCGGTGTGCCCCTGGGCGTGACCCAGGCGGCGGTCCTGGTCGTGGAGACGTATGGCGTCGCCCACACCAGCGCCGCCAACGCCGGTCTCATCATCAGCCTGACCATCGTCCTCACTCCGCTCCTCGACCGCGGCGGCCGTCGCGGCGCGCTGCCCGGGTCCTTCTTCGCCGCGACCGGCGTGTGCGTCCTGGCCGTCGGGCTGCTGATGTCCGGCAACGGCTTCCACGCGCCGCGCCTGGGCGATCTGCTGATGCTCGGCGCCGCGTTGATCCGGGCCGTGCATGTCGCACTGGTCGGCCGCTTCACCACGGGACGGACGATCCGCCCGCTGCACCTGACAACCGTGCAGACCCTCGTCGGCACGGCCCTGTTCCTGCCGGTCGCGGCCCTCGACCTGCCGACGCTCGTCCACGCCGACCCGGCGACCTGGACCCAGCTCGTCTATCTCGCCCTGTTCTGCAGCGTGTTCGCCTTCCTGGCCCAGACCTGGGCCGTGCAGCGCACCTCCGCCAGCCGGGCCAGCCTGCTACTGGGCACCGAGCCGGTGTGGGCCGTCGCGGTGGGAGTGGCCCTCGGCGGCGACCACCTCGGCCCGCTCACCGGCCTCGGGGCGGCCCTGCTGGTCGCCGGCACGTACTGGGGGCAGGCGGTGGAAAGGGCGCACCGCGGCGCACCCGAACCGCGGCGCCCCTCGCCCCCCACCTCGCCCGACACCCCGCCCCGCCCCCTCGACAAGGACTCCGCATGCCCGACCGCAGCCACGACGGCAGCGCCCACCACGACACTTACGAGCACCTGATCTCGCTGCTCGACTCCTCCTCCGTCGCCTACCGCCTCATCGACCACCAGCCCGAAGGCGCCACCGAAGCCGTCTGCGCGCTGCGCGGCCACCCCGCCTCCGAAGCGGCGAAATGCATCGTGCTGCGGGTCAAGGTGGACCGGCGCACGACACGTCACGTCCTCGCGGTCGTCCTCGGGGACCGCCGGGTGGACCTGGACGCCGTCCGGGCGCTGTTCGACGCGCGCTACGTCGGCTTCAGCGACCCGGGGACCGCCGAGCGGCTGGCGCGCGCCGTCCCCGGCACGGTCCTGCCGTTCAGCTTCGATCCGGACCTCGAACTGGTCGCCGACCCGGACGTCGTGGCCCAGCCGAAGCTGTACTTCAACGCGGCCCGCCTCGATCGCTCACTGCTCATCTCGGGCGCGGACTACGAACGGCTGGCCGAGCCCCGCGTCGAGCGCATCGCGGCGCCGTCGGCACAGGCGGTCGCGTCGCCACAGCTGTGACGGCAGGGGCCGCGGAAGCTCAGGGCAGCAGGACGCCGCTCGTCGGTGCCCTGCTCTCAGAATCGGTGCCCTGTTCTCATACGGTCTCCCCCGCCGGCTCCCTCAGCGGCCACGTCCCGTCGACCACAGCCGTCGCGTCGCCCTTGCTGCGCAGGAAGCTCTGGAAGTCCGCCGCCCACTGCGCGTACCACTCGATCTGGCGGCGGTGCAGCTCCGCCGGGCCGAGGGACGCGATCTTGGGGTGGCGGTCGCCTATCGCACCGGCCAGCCGGGCCGCGGCGAGGGCGTCGGCGGAGGCGTCGTGGGCGGCGTCGAGAGCGACGCCGTACTCCCGGCAGACCGCTTCGAGGTTGCGCTTGCCACGGCGGTACCGGTCGGCCCAGCGGTCGATGGTGTACGGGTCGATGACGGGCGCGGGGTCCAAGCCGCCCAGACGGTCGCGCAGGGACGGCAGTCCGTACCGCCGCAGTTCGGCCGAGAGCAGGCTCAGGTCGAAGGCGGCGTTGTAGGCGACCACCGGCACGCCCGTCTTCCAGTACGTCACGAGGACGTCCGCGACGGCGTCCGCCACCTGGTCGGCCGGGCGGCCCTCGGCTGCCGCGCGCTCGTTGCTGATGCCGTGGACCGCGACCGCGTCCGCCGGGATCTCCACGCCCGGATCGGCCAGCCACTCCTTGTGCCCTATGGGCTGCCCGTCCCTGACCTCGATCACGGCGGCGGTGACGATGCGCGCCTCGCGCGGATCGGTCCCGGTCGTCTCCAGGTCGAAGCCGATCAGCAGCTCACGGTGCCAGCCCATGGGCGGTCCCCCTTCTTGGTGGTGCGTTCCCCCAGTGGTCTCCACCTTCCCATGGGCCACTGACAATCAGAGGACCGCGCTCCGCTTAGCCCACGGAACGGCTGAGGACACGGGTCAGGACACCGGTCGCGAATCCGCCCACATGAGCTCGAACTCCTCGCGATACGTGGGGAAAAGTCCGCTCTCGTCCACCTCGTCCGACTTGACCAGCCTGCTGCCGTTGCGCAGCACCAGGACCGGCGCCTCCAGCCCGCGCATCCGCCGCAGATAGGTCTGCACGACCGCGATGCCGTCGGAGCCGTCGCCGTCCACGAGGTAGGCCGTGAAGCGGGGCGTCTCGTCGAAGACCTGGATCTCGAACGCGCCCGGGTCACGCAGCCGGGACCGTACCCGGCGCATGTGCAGGATGTTCATCTCGACGGCGCGGCTCAGCTCGCCGCGCTTGATGCCGAGTTCACGCTCGCGCCTCTTGACCGCGCTGGAGGCCGGGTTCAGGAACAGCAGCCGCACCCGGCAGCCGGACTCGGCGAGACGGACCAGGC
The DNA here is from genome assembly GCF_042800355.1 of Streptomyces sp. NPDC057623. Classification (NCBI taxonomy): domain Bacteria; kingdom Bacillati; phylum Actinomycetota; class Actinomycetes; order Kitasatosporales; family Streptomycetaceae; genus Streptomyces; species Streptomyces sp. NPDC057623. Next base: position 206,402 of record NZ_JBHVGZ010000004.1, on the reverse strand, counting down.
GGCGGCCGGAGAAGTTCTGCACGAGCAGGTTGAGGCCGATGCCGATGGCGTCGAGCCGGCGCGCGCCGCCGAAGATGTCCTCGGCCGGGAACTGGCGCAGCAGCCGCACCCGGTCGGGGTGCACGGCGACCACGTCGGCGTACCGGTCGCCGACCAGGTCCTCGACGGCGTCGATGGGCAGCCGACGCGCGGACGGTACGTCGCCGCCGGTGCCGAGGATCTCCAGCAGGCGGGCCGAGGCGCGCTCGGCCTGGTTGAGGACCGCCTCGGACAGGGCACGGTTGCGCGAGACGACGTTCCGGGTCACCTCGAGTTCGTCCAGGGCGAGTTCGACGTCCCGGCGGTCGTCGATGTACGGCTCGAAGCAGGGCCAGTGCTGCACCATCAGCTCGCGCAGCTGCGGCAGCGTGAGGAAGCTGAGGACGTTGTCGTCGGCCGGGTCCAGCAAGTAGCCCTTGCGGCGGCTGACTTCGCGTACGGCGACCGCGCGCTGCACCCATTCCTGGCCGGCCGGTCCGGCCGCCGCCACCACCCAGTCGTCGCCGTGGACGGGTTCGTAGATGGGGCGCAGAACAGCGGCCACGACCGCGCGCAGCCGCTGTTCGACGAGGTTCAGCCAGATGTAGGCCCGGCCGGCTCGCTGGGCGCGTGTCCGCACCTCGAGCCAGGCCTCGGTGTCCCAGTCCAGCTCCGGGCCGATGGAGTTGGTCTCCATCGGCCTGGCCAGGGACACCGTGCCGGGCGGGACGTCTGCGGAGTTCCCCTCGTGACCCTCGTCACCAGGGGGCAACTCCAGCCCTCCCGAGCCCACCCGCGCACCGCCTTCCGCTCCCCCGAGCACTCCCCGTCCCAACGATCAAGGAAGGGTACTCCGGGAGCGGTGGGCGGTGCAGCCGGATGGACAGGGTCGTTTCTCAACTGTCCCGGCCGACGTGCCCGTTGATGCCCTTGAGGTCCGCCGGAGTGAGCGGATTCATAGCGGTCACGTCACGCGGGACGATCGAGAACCCCTGCCAGTGGACCGGCATCGGCTGCTGGTCCTCGTCCCGCACGATGTGGTGGAAGCCCACGTTCATCCAGACCACGGGGTGGGTGAGGGACTGCCCGTTGACCCACTTGTCGACGTTCTTGGGGTGGGTCGCACCGCAGGCGCCCAGGTTGCCGCTCGCGTACTGCTCGCACTTGTTGTACTCGGTGAAGTACACGTCGTGGTTGGTGAAGGACCGGCCGGGGAACTTGCTCGTGGCGCCCGGCACGAGCTCGTACGAGCGCGCGTGACCGTCCTTGTTCTTGCCCGTCGCGCTGACCACCCGCCACCAGCGCATGTTCTTGGCGTCGCCCGCGAGTTCCTTGGTGACCTTCGTGAGCGTCGTCTTGTTGGTCGGACCCCGGTCGCCCGCGGCCGGGCTGACCTTCGAGTCGTACTGCTCGACCCGGGTCTTGGAGGAGCCGTCGAGGCCGAAGTCGAGCCGCCAGAAGACGTTGTGGCTGTGGCTGTCGGCGTAGTCCTTGGCGCCCTTGCCGATGGGCCAGCCGCGGCCGTCACCGGCGTCGTAGTCCTCGGGGGCGAGGCTGCCGGTGGCGCCGACGTTCATGGTGAGGGTGCCGTCGTCCTGGAACCGCCACTCGGTGATGTACTCGTACCAGCTCACCTTGTTGATGGTGTAGAGCAGCAGGTCCTTGCCCTGGGCCTGGTAGGTCTTGCCCACGTTCCCGCTCGGCGGCTCGGTCTGCAGGTGGTACGCGTGACCGCGGGAGCGGGTCGTGGTGCACAGACCCTTGACGTCCTGGGAGTTGGAGTACATGGGCTCGCGGACCTTGACGGTCTTGATGGTGCCGCCCGGACACTCGGCCGGCTTCATGTTCAGCAGGCCGTTGCCGAAGTTGTACTCCGTCACGTCGTTGTACTCGGCGTTGCCGTCGTCGTACGGCACATGGATCTGGGCCAGCTTGGCGCTGTTGAGGACCTTGATCGGCTTGGCCTCGCCGGGCGGCTGGTAGGAGACGTCCTCCAGGACGACACCGGAGGTGCTGTTGAAGCGCCAGCACATCCGCCAGGTGGTTCCGGTGGCGAGCTTCTGCTCGATGCGGTAGGCCGCGCTGCAGTTGGGGGCCGGGGCGGCGGCCGCCTTCGGCTGGGCGGCGGCCGGTCCCGCTCCGGTCGTCGCGCCGGCGGCCAGCGCGGCCAGGGACAGACCTAGGGCCGCCCGCCTGCGGGCACGGCTGATTCTGTTGACGCGCATGAAGAGGTGACTCCCTTACAGGAGGTGCAGAGTTGGAAAAGTGAACGGAGGTCGGCTCAGCCGAGGCGGATCACCTTGCGGGCGCTCAGGTCGATCACGAAGTCCCGGGTGTCGACCCAGGGGCCGTTCTTGATCTTCGGGAACAGTCGGGTGCAGCGGTGCTCGCCGCACTTCTCGACCGACGCCGACCCACTCGGAGCCGCCCGGTACACCATGCTGCTCAGCTGCAACTGTTCCGGGGAGGTGAGTTCCTTGCCGGTGGCGTCCTTGTAGTCCGCCTTCAGATCCGCGCCCAGCGGGTCGGCGATCAGCAGCTTGGCGGCCTCGGTCTGCTCGGCGAGGCTCAGCGGCGGCTGCACGCCGTGCTGGGTGACTGTCCGCTCGACCTTGCCCGTGTCGAGGTTCACGGTCCTGGTGACGAGGGTGTCGTCCTGGTAGTCGTAGACCGTCACGTCGGCACGCCGGGGCGCGCTCACGTCGTCCACCTCGTCGGCCTCCGGCTCGGCCAGCTGGACGTCGATCCGCTGGGGACCGCGCGCGCCCCTGACGTTCTCGCTGCCGTCGATCAGCTGCCGGTTCACCGCGAGCTTCTCGACCCGCGCGATCTCGTCGTCGGTCAGCGGATCGTTGCCCTTGCCGCGGTCGCCCTCGGCGGGCGCCTCTTCGACCACGCCGGGCTGCACGGCGGCGGCGCCGTCCTGCCCCTGAGCCGACTGCTGGGTGGACTGGCCACCGCTGTCGGTCCCTCCCGTCGTGTCAGCCCCCGCCGTGCCCGGCAGGGTGATTCCGATCATCACGGCGGTTCCGGCCACCGCGATGGCCGCACCGGCCACCACCTTGCCCAGGTGGCGGTGCACTATCTCGCGCACATCTTCCCCCTACTCCCCCAACGTCCACGGGAGTACGTGTCTGCCCCATCGGTACGCCCTTGCCGGCCGCACCCGCGTCTGCACTGGTCGACCGGTAAGAGGGACGTAAGTCAGGGGTGGTTCCATCACTTTCGGGGAGACTCGACAGCAAGGCGCCCCCGACGGCGCGCTCCAGCTGAAAGAGTCGTGTCCATGCAGGTCTGGCCTGGAGAGGCATACCCACTCGGTGCCACCTACGACGGCGCCGGCACCAACTTCGCGGTCTTCACGGAGGCCGCGGACCGAGTAGAGCTGTGTCTGCTGCACGACGACGGCTCGGAGACGGCGGTGGAACTGCGGGAGAGCGACGCCTTCGTACGGCACGCGTACGTGCCGGGCGTCATGCCGGGGCAGCGGTACGGCCTGCGGGTGCACGGCCCGTACGCCCCGGAGCGCGGGCAGCGCTGCAATTCCGCGAAGTTGCTGCTCGACCCCTACGCCAAGGCGATCAGTGGCTCGATCGGCTGGGGCGAGGAGGTGTACGGCTACCACTTCGACAAACCCGACAAGCGCAACGACCTGGACTCCGCGCCGCACACGATGTCGTCGGTCGTGGTGAACCCGTACTTCGACTGGGGCGACGACCGGCGGCCGCGCACCGAGTACCACCACACGGTCATCTACGAGGCCCATGTGAAGGGCCTCACGATGCGGCACCCGGGGCTGCCCGAGGAGCTGCGCGGCACCTACGCCGCCCTCGCGCACCCGGCGGTGATCGAGCACCTCACCGAGCTGGGCGTGACGGCGCTGGAGCTGATGCCCGTCCACCAGTTCGTGAACGACCACCGCCTGGTCGACATGGGCCTGAACAACTACTGGGGCTACAACACGATCGGCTTCTTCGCCCCGCACAACGCGTACGCCTCCTGGGGCGACCGCGGCCAGCAGGTCCTGGAGTTCAAGTCGGCGGTGCGGGCGCTGCACGAGGCCGGTATCGAGGTCATCCTCGACGTGGTCTACAACCACACCGCCGAGGGCAACCATCTCGGCCCCACCCTGTCCTTCCGGGGCCTGGACAACGCGCAGTACTACCGGCTGACGGACGACCCGCGCTACTACATGGATACCACCGGGACCGGGAACTCCCTGCTCATGCGGTCCCCGCACGTCCTCCAGCTGATCATGGACTCGCTGCGGTACTGGGTCACCGAGATGCATGTCGACGGTTTCCGCTTCGACCTGGCGGCCACCCTGGCCCGGCAGTTCCACGAGGTGGACCGGCTGTCGTCGTTCTTCGACCTGGTGCAGCAGGACCCGGTGGTCTCCCAGGTGAAGCTGATCGCCGAGCCGTGGGACGTGGGCGAGGGCGGCTACCAGGTGGGCAACTTCCCGCCGCTGTGGACCGAGTGGAACGGCAAGTACCGCGACACCGTACGGGACCTGTGGCGCGGGGAGCCGCGCGCGCTGGCGGAGTTCGCGTCCCGGCTGACGGGCTCGTCCGACCTGTACCAGGACGACGGGCGGCGCCCGCTGGCCTCCATCAACTTCGTGACCTGCCACGACGGGTTCACACTGCACGACCTCGTCTCGTACAACGACAAGCACAACCACGCCAACGGCGAGGACAACCGGGACGGCGAGAGCCACAACCGGTCCTGGAACTGCGGGGCGGAGGGCGAGACCGACGACAGGGCCGTCCTGGAGCTGCGCGCCCGCCAGATGCGCAACTTCATCGCCACGCTGATGCTGTCCCAGGGCGTGCCGATGCTCAGCCACGGCGACGAGTTCGCACGCACGCAGCGCGGCAACAACAACGCGTACTGCCAGGACAGCGACCTGGCCTGGGTGCAGTGGTCCGACGCCGGGGAGGCCGCCGGGGAAGGCGACAGCGATCTGCTCGCCTTCACGCGGGCGATGGTGTGGCTGCGGCGGGACCATCCGGTGTTCCGCAGGCGGCGCTTCTTCCACGGACGCCCCGTGGAGGGCACCCACGACGACCTGTCGGACATCGCCTGGTTCACTCCGCAGGGCAAGGAGATGGCGCAGCGGGACTGGGACCGGACGCAGGCGTCGGCGCTGACGGTGTTCCTCAACGGCAACGCGATCTCGGAGCCGGGCGCGCGCGGGGAGCGTATCGGCGACGACTCGTTCCTGCTGATGTTCAACGCTTCCCCGAAGACCCTCGACTTCGTCGTGCCGGTCAACCACGGCCGCCAGTGGCAGGTGGTCGTCGACACCGCCCGCGCGGACGGGGTGCCGCCGGGGACGGGAGCGAAGGTGCAGGCCGGGGAGCGGTTGACGTTGGTGGACCGCAGCATGACGGTGTTGCAGCGGCCGGTGTAGGGCGGTGGATCGGGATCGTCGTCGGAGTGGTGGCGGGAGGCGGGAGGTGGGGACGGTACCGGTTCGTCGTATCGGTGATGTCCGGACGGACCGGTTGCGTCGTGCCGCCGACGTGGGGACGCGACCGGACCGTCGTGCCGCCGACGCGGGGACGGTCCCGCACCGTCGCCCCGCCCGCCTCCCCTCTGCCTCATCCCCCGAAGCCCTCCGCCCGAGGTCCACGTGGCGGCGGCGATGACACGAAAGGCGGCAGGGCGGGTACGTAGGTTTCCATGACACCTGAGCGACCTGACCCGATGGTGCCGACCGCCACCTACCGGTTGCAGTTGCAGCCCTCGTTCCCGTTCGAGGCCGCGGCGGCGGCCGTGCCGTACCTGGCCTCGCTCGGCGTCTCCCATCTGCACCTGTCCCCCGTCCTGGAGGCGGTCCCGGGGTCGGGGCACGGCTATGACGTCGTGGACCACGCGCGCGTGCGCGAGGAGCTCGGTGGCGAGGAGGGGCTGCGCGCACTGGCGCGTACCGCGCGCGAACACGGTCTCGGCCTGGTGATGGACATCGTGCCGAACCACATGGCCATGGCTCCGCGCCACAACCGCGCCCTGTGGGAGGTGCTGCGCGAGGGCCCCGAGTCGCCGTACGCGCGATGGTTCGACATCGACTGGGAGGCACAGGGCGGCCGGATGCTGCTCCCGGTGCTGGGGCGCCCGCTGGGCGAGGAGCTGGGTCACCTGGAGGTGGACGGCGACGTCCTGCGCTACTACGACCATGTGTTCCCGCTGCGCGAGGGCACCGCGGAACTGCCGCTGACGCGGCTTCTGGACGCCCAGTGGTACCGCCCGGCGTGGTGGCGGCTGGCCCGCACGGAACTCAACTACCGCCGGTTCTTCAGCATCTCGGAGCTGATCGGGCTGCGGGTCGAGGACCCGGAGGTGTTCGAGGCCACGCATGCGAAGATCCTCCAGCTCCTCCACGAGGGCGTGGTCGACGGGCTGCGCGTCGACCATCCCGACGGGCTCGCCGACCCCGACGCCTACCTCCGGCGCCTGAACGAGGCGACCGGCGGGCGCTGGACCGTCGTGGAGAAGATCCTCGCGGACGGGGAGCACCTGCCGGCCTCCTGGCCCGTCGCCGGCACCACCGGCTACGACGCCCTTCGGCACGTCGACGGCCTCTTCACCGACCCGGCGGGGTTCGGTGAACTCCTCGGCCAGTACCGGCGGTTCGCGGCCCCGCAGACCGACCGGGGCGGCGACTGGGGGGCGACGGTGCGGCGGGCGGCGTACAAGGTGCTCACGCACGAGCTGGCCACGGAGGTCGACCGGCTGACGCGGGTGGCGAGCCGCCTGTGCGCCAGGTCCCCGGAGCCCGCGCTGCGCGACCGGGCGCCCTGGGCGCTGCGCACCGCGCTTCAGGAACTTCTGGTCCGCCTTGAGGTCTACCGGCCGTACGCCTCCGGTGACGCGGCCCGGGTGGTCACCGAGGAGGCGGCTGCCGAGGCCCGGCTCGCCTTCGTCGTGCCCGAGGAGGCGGGCGCGGTCGACGTGGTGCGCGACCTGGTCCTCGGGCGGGCCGGTGACGGTCCGGAGCAGGTGGAGTTCCGGACGCGGTTCGCTCAGACGGCGTCGGCACTGCGGGCCAAATCCGTGGAGGACACGGCGTTCTACCGCCATGTGCCGCTGCTGTCGGCGACCGAAGTGGGCGGGAACCCGGGGAGCCCCGCCATCTCGCCCGACGAGTTCCACGCGTACTGCGCGCGCGTGCAGCGCGACTGGCCCGGGACCGGGACGGTCGCGTCGACGCACGACACCAAACGCAGCGCCGACGTACGGGCCGCGCTGGCCGTGCTCACGGAGTGCCCGCAGCGCTGGGCGGACGTCCTGACGGAAGTGACCCGTGACGGCGAGGGCGTACCGGACGCGCAGCTGGCGTGGGCCGCCTGGCAGACGGTGTTCGGGCTGGGCGAGGCGGACGTCGACCGCGTGCGGGAGGCGCTGCTGAAGCATGTGCGCGAGGCCGGGTTGTTCACCAGCTGGACGGAGCAGGAACCGCCGTACGAGGAGGCGGTGGCGGCGTTCGTCGCCGCGGGGCCGTGCGGTGCGCCCGGCGAGCGCGTGGCCGCCTTCCGGAGCCGCCTCGAGCCGCACATCCGGGCGAACGTGCTGGGCACGGCTCTGGTCCAGCTGACGATGCCGGGCGTTCCGGACGTGTATCAGGGCACGGAGGGCGAGTACCGGGCGCTGGTGGACCCGGACAACCGCCGGGTCGTGCGGTTCCCGCCCGAGGATCCGGGAGACAAGGGCGCGGTGACGGCGGCGGCGCTACGGCTGCGCGGGCGGCGCCCGGAGGTGTTCGGCGACGCCGCGTCGTACGCGCCCCTGCCCGCCCGGGGCCCCGCGGACGCCCACTGCGTGGCCTTCGTGCGCTCCGCGCAGGTGGTCACGGCCGTGACACGGCTGTCGCTGCGGCTGGCGCGGTCGGGCGGCTGGCGCGACACCCTGTTGCCGTTGCCGCCGGGACGGTGGGCCGACGTGCTCGCTCCGGAGCGGGAGTTCACCGGGCACGCGCGTGTGGCGGAGCTGTTCGAGCGGCTGCCGGTGGCGTTGCTCGAACGGGTGGATGGGGATGCGGCAGGGTGAGCCGCGCGCCCGCGCGGCACGTGGGGCATCGGGGCGCGTACGGCTGCGCGGCGCGCCCCGGCATCGTGCCCGCGACCGGCTCGGGCCCGCTTACGCTCCCGGGGCTCGGGAACGACGGCCGGCGCCTGGTGCCGAGCGTCGGGGCCCGCTTCACGCCCGGGCTCCCGATGCGCGTCGTCGCAGGCGAAGGGGGTGCGGCACCCCGGCGGGACGGTCCCGGCACGCCCGGAAACGGCGGCGGCCCGTACCTGCGGGCGGTCAATGCAACTGGGCGCCCCCGGGAGCCTCCCCCGCGAACTCCTTGACAGCTAAACCAGACCATGGGGTACTGCGGATTGCGAAGCCGGGCGGAAGTGACGGGGGTGAGTCTCCTGCCGGAGCTGCGCTACCCCACCCTGACCGAGCTGGTCCTGTCCGCCCGCGCGCTGGCCGCTCACCGTCCCGGCCTGTGCACGCTGAGACAGGTGGGTACCTCCCGGGCGGGCAGGCCCCTCCACCTGCTGTCCATCGGTCACGCCCGACGCGCCGTCCTGGTGGTCGCCGGCGCGCATTCCAACGAGCCCACGGGCGGCCCCACACTCCTCACGGTCGCGGAACGGGTGCTGCACGAGCGGGAGTTGCGGGCCGACATCTCCTGGCACTTCCTGCTGTGCGCGGATCCCGACGGGGCGAGTCTGCACGTCACGCCGGCGCCCCGCAGCCTGTTCGACTACCACCGCGGCTTCTTCCGGCCCGCGGCCGCGGAGCAGCCGGAGTGGGCGCCGGCCACGCTGCCGTCCGACCGGCTGCCGCCCGAGACGCGCGCGCTGACCCGGGTCATCGACGAACTGCGCCCCTACCTCCAGGTCACCCTGCACGGGACCGATCTGGGCGGCAGCTGGGTGCAGTTGACGAAGGACGTTCCCGGACTCGCCGAGCCGTTCGCGAAGTCCGCGGCGCAGCTGCACATCCCGGTGGAGACCGGCGCCTCGGACGCGGCGGGCTGGCCCGCCTCCGGACCCGGGGTGCACGTCATGCCGGCGCCGGGCGCCGGCGCGGCCTATCCGAGCATGCCGGACGACGCGCGCAGCAGCACCTGGTACCACGTGCACCGGTACGGCGGCCTGACCGCGGTCGTCGAGGTGCCGATGTGGGCGAGCGACCTGGTGGACGACCCGGCGCCGCATCCGGCCCCGGCCAGGGCGATACGGCGGCTGGCGGCCCGGCTGCTGCGGGACACCCTGGAGGTGGAGCGGGTGCTCACCGAGGCGCTCCCCCGTCTGGACGGCGTCGACGGGCCCTTGCTGCGGGCCGCGAAGTGGGCGCTGGAGGTGGTGCCGGGGCTGGCCGCCGACTGGACGCACACGCCGCCCGCCGACAACACCATGGCGTACGTCGGGAGTGTGGACGCCTTCGGGCGGCGGCTGCCGCTGCGGGCGGCGGCCATGCTGCTGCGCGTCCTGCACGAGACCGAGGACCGCGGGGCACCGCGCCTCGAACACCTCGTGGCCACCTGGAGCGACGCCTTCGCCGAACGGTTCCGCGCCCGCTGGGTGCCCCTGGAGCACCAGGTCGAGCACCAGTCCCGCACGGTCGTCGCGGCGGCGCTGCACGCGCGCGAGGGGGCGGCGTGAGCCCTGCCGCCGCACCTGCCCGGGCGGTGTGGGCCCGTGCCGCCGCACGCGCGCGTGCGTCCGCCTCACGGCGTCAGCCGTCCAGCGCGAACACCGACCCGGTCCGGGCGCCCATCGCACACCCGTTGGCGAAGGTCTCGCGGTACTCGACCGGCTGTCCGTTCCACTCGCCGCGCGCGTGGACGGTGACCGGCGCATAGATCATCGGGCAGAAGGAGTCCATCGTGCGCAGTCGGCTGATGTCACCGCCCACCCTCTCGAGGTCCGCGCATGCCTCGGCGGCCTTCACGTGGCCCCGCGGCGGGTCGCACAGCAGCAGCGTGCCGTGCGGGTCACCGTGGCGGGAGTCGCCACGGGCGACCGTCAGGTAGAGCCAGCTTCCCGGTTCCGGTTCCTGGGCCGCCGCCCGCGCCGGGGTCGCGCCGAGGACGAGCAGGGCGGCGGTCGCCAGCAGGCCGCCCCGTACCGCTTTCGCCGTGATTGATTGCGTCATTCCCGATGCATCGGCACGGCGGCCCCGGCATTCCAGCCCGACTCACCCGAACGGGAGCACGCGGGCGCGTGCCGCCCGGCGAGTTCGAACGCGGCGAGCACGACCCGCGCCTGGTACTCCACCTGGCGCGCGACCGGTATCCAGCGTGCCCCGCAGCCGTCGCGGTAGTCCTCGCACCATTCCTCGATGAGCGGGTCCAGTTCCGGCAGTACCCCGGCCGGATCGTGTCCGGCGCCCGTCACGAGCTGGTGCAGCAGCCCGGCGGTGCGCAGGGCGAGGCGCCGCCCGGCGATGCGCAGGGCGGCCAGGTGGGCGGTGCTGAGCGGGGGAAGGGGGTGGACGCCGACGGGGTCCCTGACGTCGGGGTCCCAGGTGTCGGCGAGCCCGGGGCAGACCAGTAAATAGTCGTCGACCGGGGCGAGCAGCCGGGCCGTCTCGGATCCGACGGGAAGGTGCGGCCGCAGGCGCTCCAGCAGCCCGTTCAGGACGCGGGTGTCGTGGCGCAGCGTGTGGCTCACCCTGCGCAGGACCGTTTCCTCATCTGCGTGCGGAGCCCCGTCCTCCACGCCGGCCACCCCCCACATGGGGGCCTCGACGACCGCCGTGACCGTGCCGTGCCGGTACGGGTGGAACCACGTCGACTCGACGGCCGCCTCGGTGATGGCGGCGGCCAGGTCGCCTCGGCGTGGCCTGGGGATCCGGTAGACGGCGGGTCCCAGTTCCGGCCAGTACAGGGTGTCGTAGGGGCCTAGCTCGCGCGGGATGCCGAGGCGGGCCGCGGTGTGCGCGACGCGCTGGGCGAGGCCGGGCAGGTCGTGGGTCAGCTCGACGAAGCCGCCGCCGACGTCGACGCCGTGCAGGGAGCACTGGAGAAAGGGCCGCAGTTCGTCCTGGAGTTCGAGCAGGGCGCGCGTCTCGGGCAGCGCGGCCCGGTCCGCGCCGTCCGGCAGCCATTCGGGCTGCTCCAGGAAGCCGGGCCGGAAGAAGTGCCGGAAGTAGCCGGAGAGGGCGTACGGGCCGTGCAGCCAGCCCTCGTTGCGGCGCAGGCCGTCGGGGTCGAGGCACAGCAGCAGGTTCCAGGTGGCGTCGGCGCCCTCGTGCAGACGGGGGTCGGCGAGTACCCGTTCGGCCAGTCGCAGTACGGTGGCGCCGCCGACCGGCTCGTTGGCGTGCGGACCGGCCACGACGAGGGCCTGCCGGCTTCCGTGGCCGACGGACAACAGCCACAGGGGCGTGCCCGCGCGGGACGTTCCGACGCGGCGCAGACGCGCGTCGCGGGGACGGCGGGCGACGAGCGCGGCCGCACGGACGCCCAGCTCGTCGACGGTCGGATAGCGGAGGAGTGGCGGCAGGGCACACCTCCACAAATGTGGTGCCGTCGGTTCACCTGATGTGCATGGTGTACGCACAGTCAGTCACGAGTTGACGACTACGTCAACACCGCAAAGGGCAAAGGGACTTGGGTCGACGCTTCAACCAGGGGCAGGGCCACAGCCGAGGTCCGGCTCAGTTCGCGGAGAGCCGGAACGACATCCGGCCGAAGCCGATCTGGTCGCCCTCGCGGACCACGACGGCGCCGATGACGCGCCGGCCGTTCACCGTGGTGCCGTTGGTGGAGCCGAGGTCACGCAGGACCCACATGCCGCCCTGGTGACTCAGTTCGGCGTGCACCCGGGACACGGTCTCGTGGGTCAGCCGCAGCCCGTTGACGGGGTCGCGGCCGATGCGCAGCGGATGCCCGGCCCCGGGGTGGGGCAGCAGCAGCTTGGGCAGCCGTTCGGCCTGCCATGCCCTGCGCAGCCGTACGGTGAAGCCGGAGACCGCCTCCACGGTGCCGAACACCAGACGCGACAGACGGCTCTCGCGGGGCAGGTCGGCGGTGAGCGCCGCGAGCTCGTCCGCGCGGCGGGCGGAGAGGGCGAGTTCCATGCGCCGCACGAACGTGTCGTGCGACAGCCGGCCCATGGCGACGCCGTCACGGAGCACCTTCAGCGCCTTGTCGCGCTCCACGTCGGAAAGCCGCGCGGGGTACGTGTTGAACTCGAAAGACGACGTCACGTCGCTGATTGTCGGTCAGCGAACCCCCGGTGTCCAGAAAACCGGGAAACGGCCACGACACGCGCGTGATCGACGAGACCGGCCGCGACACCCTGCCGCAAAAGGGAGGATTCAAAAGCGGATTGATCCCGTTTGAAGCACCATGGACGGGCTACATCACGGTGAGCAGACGAAGGGGAACCGTCCGTGCAGTTCGAGGTGTGGGCACCGCAGGCCGACCGTGTGACGCTCCATTGCGAGGGCGCCACGCGCGCGTTGGAGCACGATACCGATCGCGCGGGATGGTGGTGGGGCGAGGCGGAGGCGCGGGACGGGACGCGGTACGGCTTCGCGCTCGACGACGGCCCCGTACTGCCCGATCCGCGCTCGCGCCGGCAGCCGGACGGCCCGGACGGGCTGAGCGCGGTCGTCGACCACGGCCGGTTCGAGTGGCGTACCGAGTGGGCGGGGCGGCCCCTGCCCGGTGCGGTGCTGTACGAGCTGCATGTGGGTACGTACACGCCCGAGGGCACGCTGGACGCGGCCGCCGAACGGCTCGGGCATCTCGTCGAACTGGGCATCACCCACGTCGAGTTGATGCCACTGTGCCCCTTCCCCGGGCGGCACGGCTGGGGGTACGAGGGCGTCTCGCTGTGGGCCGTGCACGAGCCGTACGGCGGGCCCGAGGCACTGAAGCGCTTTGTCGACCGGGCGCATGAACGGGGCCTGGGCGTGATCCTCGACGTGGTGCACAACCACTTCGGCCCGTCCGGGAACCACCTGCCCGCTGTCGGTCCGTACCTCACCGACAAGCACCACACCCCCTGGGGCTCCGCCGTCAACCTGGACGCCCCCGGCTCCGACGAGGTGCGCGCCTATCTCGTCGAGAGCTCGCTGGCCTGGCTGCGGGACTACCGGCTCGACGGGCTGCGCCTCGACGCGGTGCACGCGCTGAAGGACACGCGCGCGTGCCACTTCCTGGAGGAGTTGTCGACGGCCGTCGACGCGCTCTGCGCCGACCTGGGCCGGCCGCTGTCCCTGATCGCCGAGTCGGACCTGAACGACCCCCGGCTGATCACCGCGCGCGAGGAGGGCGGCCTGGGGCTCCACGCCCAGTGGAACGACGACTTCCACCACACCCTGCACACCTCGCTGACCGGCGAGTCCCAGGGCTACTACGCCGACTTCGCGCGTGCCCCGATGGCGGGCCTCGCGAAGACCCTCACCGGCGGCTACTTCCACGACGGCACGTACTCCAGCTTCCGGGACCGGCGCCACGGGCGCCCCCTGGACCGCACGCGCGTCGGGGCGCACCGCCTGCTCGGCTACAGCCAGACCCACGACCAGGTCGGCAACCGGGCCCAGGGCGACCGGCTCGCGGCTTCCCTCTCCCCCGGCCTGCTGGCCTGCGCGGCCACGCTGACGCTGACCGCGCCGTTCACACCGATGCTGTTCATGGGCGAGGAGTGGGCCGCCGGCACCCCCTGGCAGTTCTTCACCGACCACACCGACCCGGAGCTCGCGCAGGCCGTACGGCGGGGCAGACGGCGGGAGTTCGCGGCGCACGGCTGGGCCGAGGAGGACGTGCCCGACCCGCAGGACCCGGCGACCCGGGACCGCTCCTGCCTCGACTGGACCGAGCTCGACGGCGAGCCCCACGCGCGCGTGCTGGCCTGGTACCGCCGTCTGATCACCCTGCGCCACGAGCAGCCCGACCTCACGGATCCCGACCTTTCCGACACCAAGGTGGCCTACGACGAGCAGGGGCGCTGGCTCGCCTTCCGCCGTGGCGACGTACGCGTGGCGGTCAACCTCGCCAAGGCACCGGCGGCCATCCCTCTGGGGCCGCGCCGGGCCACCGTGCTGGCCGCGTGGGAGCCGGTGGAGGCACCGGGCGCCGACGGAGTGCTGCACGTGCCCGGGGAGTCGGGCGTGGTGCTGTTGCAGGGGTGAGCGGCGGGGCGGGGAGCCTCGGCCGTCGCACTTCCCGCCGAGCTACAGCTCCTCCTCCTCCCCGTCGTCCTCCCTGAGCTCCGTCACCCGCTCCAGGAGAATCGCCTCCCAGGCGTGCCGCAGCTGCTTCCTCAGCAGCGGCTGGGGCATGTCGCCCTTGCCGTCGAGGCGGTCCGCGAGGCGGACGACCGCGTCGCAGCGGGCCAGCCAGAGGCCGCGCAGACAGGGGCGGGCCCCGTAGCCGGCGAGGGTGGCGGCGCGGACGGCCGCCGGGGAGCCGACGGCGAGGGCGAGGCCGGCGATGTCCTCGGCGGGGTCGCCGAGGACGGTGTCGGCCCAGCCGAGGACGCCGCGCACCCGGCCGTCGACGCTGACGACGAGGTGGTCGCCGGTCAGGGCGTGGTGGACGAGGACGGCGGTGCCGGGCTGGGCGGCGAGCTGGACGGCGGCCGGCTGGGTGAGCTGACGCAGCCGGGCGGCGTCGAACTCGTCGGCGTCGGCGAGCCGTGCGGCGGGGCGTTCGGCGGCGCGGCGCAGGGCCTCCAGGGAACGCGGCGCGGCGCGCGGCACACCGAGCGTCTCGGCCTGCCGTGCCGGGACCTCGCGCAGCCCGGTGAGCAGCCCGGCCAGGTCGGCCTCGCCGACGGCGGACACGTCGTGCTCCCCGCCCGCCCCGCCGGGCACCTTGGTGTCCAGGGTGTAGGTCAGCCCGGGCGCCCACTCCCCGTGGGCGACGCTCGTCGGCACCGTGACCGGGACGTGCGGGCGGACGAGGTCGCGCAGCCGCAGTTCGCGGCGCTGCCGCAGAGCGGCCGCACGGTCGGGGGCGAGGCGCAGCACATGGCGGGTGCCGATCCACCAGGTGGCGGGTTCGGCGCCCGGGGCGGCAGGGCGGACCTCGGGTCCGGCCGAGTCGTCCACGCCGTCCTTGAGCAGGGAACGGACCAGTCGACGGACGGTGTCCGCGGTGGGTGTCGGTGCCTGGGTCATGGTCGCGCCGTTGTCGCTCGGGGGTCTACGGGGGCTCCTCGCTCCGGGATCGGTCACCGGGTCAGTCCACTATGACCATCTCGCGGGTCGTGTCGTTGAGGCGCCGGCCGCCGGCCTCGGTGACCGTCACGATGTCCTCGATGCGCACGCCGAAGCGGCCGGGCAGATAGACGCCGGGCTCCACGGAGAAGCACATGCCGGGCACGAGGGGCTGCTCCTCGCCCTCGATCATGTACGGCGGCTCGTGCGTGGTGACGCCGATGCCGTGCCCGGTGCGGTGGATGAAGTACTCGCCGTACCCGGCGTCCGCGATGACCGCGCGGGCGGCCCGGTCGACCTCCTGGCAGGCGACGCCCGGCCGCACCGCCCGGTAGCCGGCCTCCTGGGCCTCGCGCACCAGGTCGTGGACCCGGCGCTCCTCGTCGGTGGGTTCGCCCACGTGGACCGTGCGGGAGGTGTCGGAGCCGTAGCCGTCCTTCAGACCGCCGAAGTCGAGGACGACCATGTCGCCGCGTTCGATGAGGCGGTCGCCCACCTCGTGGTGCGGGTTGGCGCCGTTGGGACCGGAGGCGACGATGGTGAAGTCGACCTGGGAGTGACCGAAGTCGCGGAGCAGGTCGGCGAGGTCGCCCGCGACGTCGGACTCGTGGCGTCCGCCGAAGGGAACCTTGCGGATCTCCTCGAACGTCGCGTCCGCGGCCGCGCCCGCGGCCGCCAACAGCTCCAGCTCCGCCGCGTCCTTGACCGCGCGCAGCATCGGCAGGGCGTCGGTGAGTGAGGCGTAGGAGGTGTCGGGCAGCGCGTGCTGGAGGGCCAGCAGGTGCATCGCCCAGGCGTTGTCGCTGATGCCGAACCGGCCGCTCGCGTCTAGCAGGGTGGCGGTGGCGGCGTAGGGGTCCTTGCCGTCGGTCCAGTCGCGCAGGGTCAGGCCCGGCGCGCCGGCGGCCTTCGCGGCGTCCGGGGCCTCCAGGGCCGGGACGACCAGGACGGGGTCCCGGCCGGGGACGAGGACCAGCAGGGTGAGCCGCTCGGTCTCCGCGGTGGGCGCGTAGCCGGTGAGCCACACCAGGTCCGGGCCGGGTGCCACCAGCAGCCCGGCCAGCCCTGCGTCGGCGGCCGTCCGTGCGGCACGTTCCCTGCGGGCCCGGTAGTCGTCGGCGGTGAAGGGCGCGGGTGCGGTGCCGGTCATCCGGGCCTCCCTGGGCGCGTGAAAGGACTACGGGCAGCATCCTGCCCGGACGGAGGGGGCGGCGCGAGCCGGTCGACGGGTCTGGTCGGTGGGGATTTTCGCGCGCGGCCCGGCACGCGGTCGGCTGTCCTGCGTCGGCTGTCATGCGTCGGCGGTCCTGTGTCAGTCGTCCTGAGTCAGCCGCTGCACGTCAGCCGTTGCGCGTCAGCCGTTGCGCGTCAGCCGTTGCGCGTCAGCCGTTGCGCGTCAGCCGTTGCGCGTCAGCTGTCGAGTGCCATGCGGACGCCGAGGAGCAGCAGCACGCCTCCGGAGACCTGTTCCAGGCGCCGGCGCACGCCCGCGCGGGACAGCACGGTCCTCATCCGGCCGACGAACCACACGTACAGGCTGTAGTAGCCGACCTCGTAGACGGCCCAGAGCGCGGCGAGGCCCACCATGGTCGGCAGATGCGGGGCGCCCTCCGGCACGAACTGCGGGAGGAAGGACAGCGCGAAGACGGCCGCCTTGGGGTTGGCGAGGTTGAGCAGCAGCCCGCCGCGGTAGGAGGCCCAGCCGCTCTTGCGGGTGCCCTCCCACACGGTGTCGTCCGCCCCCTTCGCGCGGCGCGCCTGCCACAGCGTCTGGACGCCGAAGCCGACGAGCACGACCGCCCCGACGATCCGCGTCACGTCGTACGCCACCTCGGAGGCGGTCAGCAGCGCGGTCAGGCCGAACGCGGCGACCACGCCCCAGACGAAGACGCCGGTCTCGTTGCCGAGCACGGTCAGGAAGCCGGAGCGCCTGCTGTGCAGCGACTGCTTGATGATCAGAACGGTGCTGGGCCCCGGCGAGGCGGCGACGAGGGTGCAGGCGCCCAGGAAGGCGATGAGGGTGGTCGGCATGGGGCTCATCGTGGCCTTGCCGACAGAACCTGACCAGTGGTTTTCGCATGCTCCCGCAACGACGGGGAGCGGTCATGTGACGACGCCCGGGATCGCCGTCAGCCGCTGGTGGCCGCCGCCGCGGTGGCGCACCGTCAGGGTGACCTCGCCACCCGGGCGGGCCGCGGCCACCGCTCGCGCGAGGTCGGCGGCCGAGTCGACGCGGACCTTGCCGAACGCGAGAATCACGTCGCGCCTGACCAGACCGGCCGTGTACCCCGGTCCGGGGACGTGGACGCCGACCACGAGGGCGCCCGACGCCTCGGCGTCCACGGCCTCCACACCGAGGGTGGCGACGGCGGCGGGTGCCGGCCCGGATGTCGGCGTCGGGGGCGCCGGGGGCGCCGGGGCCGAGGAACCGGGAGCGGCCGACTCGGCCGGGCCCGCGGGGGCACGCCGGCCCTCCTGCCACTGCAGTTCGGCGATCTCGCCCATGCCGATCACCGTGGCACCGAGCGTGCCGAGTCCGACCCCGGACAGGACCAGGACCGTCCCGGCCAACAGGGCGCACAGCAGGGTGGTGAGCCGTCGGCCGCACCGGCGGGGCGCGGCGTGCGGGCGACGTGCGCCGGGGTCGGGCCCGCCGTCGTCGCCGGGGCTCTGACCTGGCATGGGCTTGGGTCGCAACGCAGTCTGTTCCATCGGATCGCCTCCGGCTGGTGACTACCCTGCGCACCGGCGCACAACGAGCCACGATCGAGTGAGACTGGCCCGGAGTGACCAGACCTGACCCGGTCGCCCTTCAGGACCGTTCACGCAACGCCTCGGCGACCGCCGCCGCCGCTCCCCTGGGCGCACCCGCCCCCGAGCACACCAGTTCCGTCCGGTGTACGACACGCGGTTCGACGACCGGTACGGCGACCGTGCGGGGCACGCCGACGGCCGCCGAGCTCGGGAGCAGGGTCAGGCCGTGGCCCGCCGCGGCCAGCGCGGTCAGGGCGCGGACGTCGGTGCCCTCGTAGCGCAGGGCGCAGCGGAAGCCGTGGCCGCCGTTCGCGCCACGGAGGTGGGCGAGCGGCAGGCCCGCGTCGGGCGCGTCGAGCCACCGGGCGTCGGCGAGGTCACCGAGACGCAGGCCGGTGCGCCCGGCTAGCGGGTGGGTGTCGGGCAGGAGGACGCAGACCGGCTCCTCCCCCACGCCGTACGTGGTCAGCGGGGCCACGTCGGGCAGGCGCAGCGGGTCACTGGGGGCGGCGAGGCCGTCGAGGAGACCGAGGTCCGCCGTGCCGGTGGCGACGGCCGCGGGCACCTCGTCGCGGGGCAGCACGCGCACCGTCACTCCGGAGGCCGGGAGCGCGGCGAGGACGCGGGGTCCGAGCGCGGTCGACGCGGTCGCGAGCGTCAGCTCGTGGCCGGGCGCGGCCGCCATCCGTACGACGTCCGCGCGGGCCGCCTCCAGCCTCAGCAGCAGCGGCCCCGCGTGTTCGAGGAGCCGGCCGCCGGCCACCGTGGGCGCGACGGGGCGGCGGGTGAGCAGGGGTGCGCCGAGGTCCTGTTCGAGCGCGGCGATGTGCTGGGACACCGCCGACTGGGTGTATCCCAGTTCGCGGGCGGCCTCGGAGAACGAGGCGAGGCGTGCGACGGTGACGTACGTACGCAGCAGGTGCGGATCCATGCGGCACAGGATCCCGCATGCCATCAGTACTGCTTATCGGAGGTCCAGCAATCATCGTTGGACGTGAAGTGCGGGCCGCGCCCAGGATGAGGCCATGACGAACACCGTTGCCCGTACGGCAAAGACGGCGAGGCTCGCCCTGGTCGGGGATCGCTCCCCCAACGTCGCCTCGCACTCGCGTGTGCCGCTCCTGCTGGACGCCCTCGCCGAACGCGACCGGCTCGTCCTCGACGCCTACTGGATCCCGTCCGAGGACGCGGCGGCCGACGGCGCGGTGCGCGGCTTCGACGCCGTGTGGGTGCTGCCGGGCAGCCCGTACCGCAGCGAGGCGGGCGTGCTGTCCGCGATCCGCACCGCGCGCGAGGAGGGAATCCCGTTCCTCGGCACCTGCGGCGGCTTCCAGCACGCACTCCTGGAGTACGCGCGGCAGGTGTGCGGACTGACCCGGGTCGCCCACGCCGAGAACGACCCCGGCGCGGACGACTTGCTCATCGAACCCCTGGCGTGCTCCCTGGCCGGTCACGAGGCAGTGGTCCGGATCGAGCCGGGCACGCTCGCCCAGTCGGTGATCGGCTCGGAGCGGACCGTCGAACGGTACTTCTGCGCGTACGGCCCCTCCCGTCACCTCGACACCCTGCGCGCACATGGACTGCGCTTCTCCGGGCACGACGAGGACGGTCACGTCCGGATCGCCGAACTGCCCGGCCATCCCTTCTTCCTGGCCACGCTGTTCCAGCCGGAGCTGTCCGGCGACGGCTCGCGCCCGCACCCCGTCGTTGGGGCGCTGGCGCGAGCCGCGGTCGAACACGCGGCCGGGAAGGGCGCTGCCCGCGCGTGACGCGTCGCTCTCCTGAACCACGCCACACGCGCGTGCGTCAGCCCGTGTGCCCCTCCCCGTGGCCGCCGTGCCCGCCGCCGTGGTCGAACTTCAGCGCCTCCGCGGGCATGACGACGAAGGGCCGCATCATGCCCATGTCCTCGTGCTCCAGGAGGTGGCAGTGGTACATGAACCTGCCGTACGCGCCGTCGAATGTGCCCATGACGCGCAGTATCTGGTTGCCGGGCACCCGGAAGACGTCCTTGTAGCCGCGCTCGTTGGGCGCCAGCGGGATGGAGGTGCCGGCGTCGTACCTGATCGGGCTGCGGGTGCCGCCGACCGCCGGGTCGAAGCCCGAGACGTCGTAGGCGTCCCGGCCCAGCAGTTGGAAGTCGGCCAGGTGGATGTGCATGGGGTGGACGATCGGGGCGAGGTTGAGGAAGCTCCACTGTTCATGACTGCCCTCGGCGATGGTGAAGCCGAGGCCGTCGTTGAACGTCCGGGCGGTGCGCCGGTAGGTCTTGGTCTTCCCGTCCGGGCCGGTGACCTGGATGACGCCGTCGGTGGGGACCTGGATGTCGCCCGCGTCCTGGACCTCCGCCATCTCCCACATCTCCGGGTGGCCGCCCGCGCCCTTGGTGGCGGGCGGGGTGAGCACGATCAGCCGGTGGCCGTGCTCGATGTCGTGGGTGAGCCGGCGGAAGGAGCCGGACAGCACCTCGGGCAGTTCGAAGGTGTCCCTCTCATGGCTCTCCCCGACCCGGAACTCCATGACCGCCGGATAGCGCACGTCGCCCGCCGGGTCGGGCACGCCCGGCGGCTGGTTACGGCCCTTGTTGACCAGGCGGAGCCTGCGGCCCGCGAGCCCGCGGAAGTCGACGAGCAGGTCGAAGCGCTCGGCCGGCGCCGCGGTCAGCGTGGGCAGCGCGTCGTCGAAGTCGACCGGCACCGGGCGCGGCAGCAGTCCGCCGTCGCTGCCGATCTGGTGGACGATGCCCGGCACCGGGTTGTCGTCCTCGTCGACCAGGACGAGGCTGTAGATGCGCGCGTTGGACGCGTTGACCAGCCGGAAGCGGTACCAGGCGTCGTCCACCTCGGTGTACGGCCAGATGCGGCCGTTGACGGTGGTGTACGGGCCGCTGAACGGGATCGAGACGGGCTTGCCCGTCTCCGGGTTCTTCTCCTGGACGATCACCGTCTTGTGCAGCAGCCGGCCGTTGAGACGGCCGTCCTCGTCGGTGTCGAGGTTGCGGTCGGCGAGCAGCAGCGGGATCTCCCGCACGCCGCAGGGGAGTTGGAGGGCGTCCTCCTCGTCGTCCCGGACGAGGTACGTACCGTACAGGCCCGTCATCACGTTCCACCGCGTGATGTTCATGGCGTGGTCGTGGTACCACCATTGGACCGCCTGGTGGTCGTTCGGATACTCGGACAGCTGGGCGTCGCCGAAGCCGACGGCGTTGTCCGCCCAGCCGTCGTTGCCGCCGCCCGTCTGGGCGCCGTGCAGATGGGTCACCGACCAGGCGGGCAGGGCGGCGACGTCCTTGTTGGGCTCGACGCCCTCGCGGCCGGGCTCGGTGGTGGCGGGTGGACGGCCGTCCGTGCGCAGCGGCACCTCCACCGAAGTGACCGGGTACTCGCTGCCCCCGGGGATGCGGTTGGTCCAGGCGATGCGGACGCGCTGTCCGCGCCGCACCTCGATGGTCGGGCCCGGCACCTGGCCGTCGTATCCCCACATCAGGGTCGGCGGCAGCTGCGGGTGCAGGCGCACCCAGGCCGGGCGCACGGCGATCTCTGTCTCGCGTAAGACGTCCCCCGACGCCGGTCGCAGGACGGTGGGTACGGGCAGCGGGGCCGCGTACGGCGTGAGTTCGCCGCCCTCGGCCTTGGTGTCGCTGTGCGTGAACCTCTCGATGATGTCGGTCAAGGTCGAACACCCCCGTGTGTTCTCGTTGTCTGTTCCCCTCACCCCAAAAGACTCGCAGCGCATCGCCCAAGTTCCCTGAATATCCCGTTCCGCACGAAAAGTTTCGGAAACCGCATCCGGAGGCCGAAAGTCCGTTGTCAGTGGCGGCTGTTACGTTCTGTGACATGACCGATCACGCGCTGCGGCTGCTCCGGGCTGACACCCGCCTGGCCGAACTGGCCGCCCTTGCCCTCGACTTCGACATCGACCGTGCGGCCCACGGCCACGTCGAAGAGGTCCGCCTCGCCTCGGGCGGCCCGCTCGACATAGTCGCGGGGGACGCCGGCGGCGGTACGTACTTCGTGTGCGCGGACGGTTCGATGCTGTACGCCGACTCGGAGGGCTCGGCCGGGATCATCGGATCCAGCGTCGACGAGGCGCTGGAGATCATGATCGGTCTGGCGGAGGCCGACGAGGAGGAGGACGACGAAGACGACGAGGACTACGAGGAGCCCCATCGCCGTGGCCTTGAGGAGGCACGGGCCGAGCTGCGCGCCGCGCTGGGCTTCTGCGAGCGCCCTCCCACCGAGCTCGAAGCCCTGCTGCGGGCCGCGCTCCTGCGCACCGAGCCCGACTTCGTGCTGTTGAACGCGACGGAGCACAACGCCTACCAGCTGCTCGACTCCTGTCCTCGCCCACCCCTGTGGGAGCCGGTGCTCGCGGGCGGCCACGCCGATCTCGCCCTGCTGCGGGCGGGTGACCGTGCGGCCTGGGGCGCGGTGGCCGAGGATCCCGTGCGGCGCCGGCTCACCCTGCGGGCCGCGCAGTTCGACCGCGC
The DNA here is from genome assembly GCF_042800355.1 of Streptomyces sp. NPDC057623. Lineage (NCBI taxonomy): Bacteria > Bacillati > Actinomycetota > Actinomycetes > Kitasatosporales > Streptomycetaceae > Streptomyces > Streptomyces sp. NPDC057623. Next base: position 183,964 of record NZ_JBHVGZ010000004.1, on the reverse strand, counting down.
CGAGGGCGACTTGGAAGCGCTGCGCCATCTGCTGCGGCACGAGGCGTCGGCGTCGATGACGGACGAACTGCGGCTCGCGGCCGTGCTGGTGGGGCTGCGCGGAGACACCGGGGACCTGCCGCTGCTGCACGAGGTGCGCGAGACGGACTTCGACACGGCGTGCGGCCTCAGCGGCATGCCGGAACCCGGTGCGAGCGCAGACGAGTTGTGCGAGTGGGCCCAGGAGCTCGACGACTCGCTCTTCGGTGCGGATCCGGCGGACGAACCCTTGAGCACGTGGACGGACCTGGCCCGCGACCAGGGCATGACCGAGCTCGCCCGGGTCGCCCTGATCCGCGACCTCGACGAGATCGTCATGGACCAGAGCAGACTGCGCCGCCCCGACGCGCCGCGGGCACTGTCCACGGCCCCGTTGCGCGCGCTCGCCCGCGACTTCGAGGAGCTCGGCGACCGCACCCAGGCACTGCGCGCCCAGCGTCTGAACACCGCGTTGCAGGAGAAGGCCTGGGACCGGGTCTCGGCCCTTCTCGACCAGGCCCGCCTGGAGCGTGCGGACGGTCAACTGGCGCAGGCGGTGCGGAGCCTGGCGAACCTGCGGGCCACCCTGACGGCGCCCGGGGACGACTCCCTGCGTCACTGGCAGGGGGTCTACTTCGGCCGTTTCATCGCCGAGGAGCACTACCGGCTCACCCATGCCCTGGCCGACGCCGACCTCGCCGAGGAGGCCCGGACGCTCCTCGGGTCCGCCGACGCCATACTCGGCGAGCTCTCGGGGAACGCCGCGAACGGCATACGAGAGCTCGCCGAGGGGACCGGCGCGCGGGTGCGGGAGATCAGCTGAGGGCGGGCATGGCCGGCGCGCGGTCCGGCAGGAAGCCGTGCGAGCGGCGGGCCAGGTAGTCCGCCTTGTAGCGGTCGACCTCCCGGTGCCAGTTCAGGATGCCGGCCATCCAGTTCTGGAGGTCGACCACATAGTTCCGCATGATCTCCCGGGCCTCTTCCGAGAGCTCGAAGTCCTCGTACACGACGGGCAGTTCGTGTGCGGCCACATGCTCGAACTGCTGCATGCGCTGGGTCATCAGATCGTGCACGACGGCGAGCGCGCTCGGGTAGTCGATGCCGAAGAAGTTCTGCACGACGAGGATCGCGTTGTGGATCTCGCCCTCGTACTCGATCTCCTTCTGGTACGAGAAGACGTCGTTGAGGAGGCAGGCGTAGTCGATGGCGGCGTTCTCCAGCGAGCGGACGGGTCCGCTGCGGTACACCTCCGGCGGGACGGCGGGGCCGTGGCCCATCCGGCACAGGCTGAGGGTGAGGTCGGAGCCGAAGGTGGCCCTGCGCATCTCCAGATAGTCGACCGGGTCGGGGATGCGGTTCTGGAGCTGGTTGGACAGCTCCCACACCCAGCTCTCGGTCATGACGTCGACCGCGTCCCTGAGGAAGCGCCGTTGGCCGGGAGTCATGTCCGCGGTCGTACGCGCCCACAGGTCGATCAGGCCGCGCTCCATGGCGTTGAGCGGGAGGGTGGCCGGCTCGCCGTCGACGGGCATGCACGCCGAGAGGCGCTGGGTGGTGAGCCGGGCGGCGGCGAGGTCGCGGCGGTTACCGAAGACGAGGGGGTAGTAGTCGTCACCGTAGGTGCCCCAGGCGAGCCACTGCGAGCTGAGGTCGAGGGCCTCGGGCGTGGCGTCCGGGTCCAGGCCGGCCGCGCACAGCGGAAGGTCGCAGGCGGCGAGCTTGTCCTCGTCCCAGACGCCCTCCTGGAGGATGCCCATACGGTGCGCCCACTCGGTCAGGCGGTGGCGGGCGGCGGCGAGATGCGGGCTGAGCTCCAGCTGGAAGGGCATGTAGAAGTCGGGGAGCCGGGAGGGGCCGACCTTCTGGTAGGGCATGTGCGTGTAGGCACGCAGGCGTTCGGCGCCGGCCGCCGCGAGCAGCGCGCCGACGTCGGCGGCGGAGGTGCCGGGACCGGACGGAGCCCGCCAGGGCGCGGTCGGCTCGGCGCGCTGGTTCATGTACCTGCTGGAGCGCATGTGCCATTCGTGGCCGCCGGACTGCCAGTCCTGAAGCCCCTGGGTGTACGCGGCCACCGCGGCGACCTCCTGGGGCGTGAGCCCCTTCTCCAGCGCCACGGCCGGGACCTCGGTGAGGGCGGTGTGCTCGAACTGGTGGAGCCGGGAGGTGAGGACGTTGTTGACGGTGTCGGCGGCCTCCTGGGTGCTGCAGCCGAAGAAGGTCTCCAGGACCAGGACGCCGTTGCTGAGTTCGCCCTCGTCCTCGACCTCGCGCTGGTAGGAGAACAGGTCGTTGCGCAGGTGCACGGCGTCCGAGAAGGTCTCCATCAGGACCCTGAGCGGCCTCGACCCGGCCACGGACGCGGGCACTTCGGACGTCGCGTACTCCACGAGGCCCGACGACCAGGGGGCGCCGCCCACCTTGCGGCGCATCTCGATGTACTCGACCGGGTTGGAGACCCGGCCCTCGTTGATGTTGGACAGCTCCCAGAGGGACTCGTTCAGGAGGTGTTCGGTGGCCACGGAGAAGCGCCGGCGCCAGTCGGCGGACATGTTGGGCACCGTGCGCGTCCACAGGTCGGCCAGGCCCGCCTCGACCGGGTTCTGCGGCTCGGGCATCGGGGTCGACAGGTCCATCGGCATGAACAGGGGCAGCCGGTCCAGGTACGCCTTGCCGCCGACGCGGTCCTGCGTGCGCTTGAAGATCTCCAGGAAGTGGTCGTCGAAGAAGAAGACCCACACGTACCAGTCGGTGATGAGGGAGAGGGCGGGGCCGTCGCACTCGGGGTGGGTGTAGGCGCAGAGCAGGCCGTAGTCGTGCGCGTCCAGGTCGGCCTGCTCCCAGACCCCGGACCCCTCCAGCATGCCCATCTCGCGTGCCCACTCGGTCGAGTGGGCACGCGCCTCGTCGACGTGCGGGTTCAGCCGCGCGGGGTACGGCATGTAGAAGTGCGGGAGTTCGAAGGGCTGCTGCGTCATGGCCGGGGCCCTACCCCTGGGGCTCAAGTGGCATCCGTGACGCGGCACATGATCACACCATCGCGTGAATCACGGGTGAATCCGGGAGTTCTCGACGGGCCTTGTGGCGTTCATCTCTACGCGCGCAGACTTCTCCCACCTCATGTGTCCACCTCCCTTTTCCGGAGTCGCGATGAACCTCACCGGATCGCTCTCACGCCGCACGGCGCTCGCCTCCCTCGCCGGGGCGGCTCTGGCCACGACCGCGGCGCTCCCGGCCTCGGCGGCCGAGCGGCACGGCCGCCGGTCCGTCCGGTTCGCCACCTTCAACGCCTCCCTGAACCGCTCCACCCAGGGCGCGCTGATCACCGACCTGTCCACACCGGACAACGCCCAGGCGCGCAACGTGGCCGAGACCATCCAGCGCGTCGACCCGGACGTCCTGCTGGTCAACGAGTTCGACTACGACGAGCAGGGCAGGGCGGTCCGTCTGTTCCTGCGCAACTACCTGGCCGTCGGTCACAACGGGGCGAGGCCGGTCCGCTTCCCGTACCACTACACCGCTCCCGTGAACACGGGCGTCGCCTCCGGCGTGGACCTCGACGGGAAGAACGGCGCCGTCACGACGCCCGGTTCGGACGCGTACGGGCAGGACGCCTACGGCTACGGCTGGTTCCCGGGGCAGTACGGCATGGTCGTGCTGTCGAAGTTCCCGATCGACACGCGCGCGGTGCGCTCCTTCCAGCGCTTCCTGTGGAAGGACATGCCGGGGCACGTCATGCCCCCGGCCTACTACAGCGACGAGGCCCGCGCGATCCTGCGGCTGTCTTCGAAGAGCCACTGGGACGTACCGGTGTGCGTCGGGAACTCCACCGTGCACTTCCTGGTCTCGCATCCGACGCCGCCCACCTTCGACGGCCCGGAGGACCGCAACGGCCGCCGCAACCACGACGAGATCCGACTGTGGGCCGACTACATCGGCGGGCGGCGCCGCAGTTCCTACCTCTACGACGACAAGGGCAGGCGCGGCGGGCTGCGGCCCGGTGCGCGGTTCGTGATCGCGGGCGACAACAACGCCGATCCGTACGACGGTGACAGCTACTCCCACGCCATACGGCAGTTGCTCGACCACTCCGCGGTGAATCTTCCGGCCGGCCCGCCGGCCAGTGCGGGCGGCGTGGAGGCGGCGAGGCTCCAGGGCGGCGCCAACGCCTCGCACCTCGGCGACCCGGCGTACGACACGTCCGACTTCGGTGACACCGCTCCCGGGAACCTGCGCGTCGACTACGTCCTGCCGTCCAAGGGGCTCACACCTGGTGCGAACGGTGTCTTCTGGCCGACGTCCGACGACCCGCTGTACCGGCTGGTGGGGAACGGTACGACGGTGCCGACGTCCGATCACCGGCTGGTGTGGCAGGACGTGCGCGTGGGCTGAGCGGCGGGTTGAGGGAACGCCGACGTGGACGAACAGCACACAGACCCGGACGCGTCAATCTGTCGGTCTTCACCGATATGCGCCACCTTGGTCGCATGACCTCCTTCACACTCCCCCACGAGCTGCACGGCGATGGCGCCCACAAGGTGTTCGCCGTGCACGGATGGTTCGCCGACCGGTCCGCCTACGCGGGCGTCCTCCCCGACCTCGACCGAACGGAGTTCACCTACGCCCTCGTCGATCTGCGCGGCTACGGCGACGCGAAGGACGCCGCCGGCGCCTGTACGACCACCGAGGCGGCCCTCGACCTGGTGGAACTGGCCGACCGGCTCGGCTGGGAGCGGTTCTCGGTGGTCGGGCACTCGATGGGCGGCGCGGTCGGGCAGCGCCTCCTCTCCGTCGCCCCGCATCGACTGCGCAGGCTGGCCGGGGTCTCCCCCGTGCCCGCGTCGGGGCTGGCCCTGCCGCCGGAGCAGTGGGAGTTGTTCGCGGACGCGGCGCACACTCCGGGCAACCGGCGCGCCATCATCGACATCACCACCGGTGGCCGTCGGCCGGCCGCCTGGCTGGACCGTATGGTCGCCCGTTCGCTGGCGGTCAGCGACCAGAAGGCGTTCCGCGCCTGGCTGGACTCCTGGGCCGGGGAGGACTTCCACACACAGGTCGAGGGCTCGCCGATCCCCGCGCTCGCCGTGACCGGCGCCCTCGACCCGGCCCTGTCCACCGACCTCGTCCGCCTGACGTGGATGACCTGGTATCCGCGGGCCGAGCTGCGTGAACTGCCCGCCGCGGGCCACTACGCGATGGACGAGACCCCGCTGGAACTGATCCGCGTGGTCGAGGACTTCCTGCGCGCGGACGGCTCGGACCGCGCGGCCCAAGGCGAGCGGGCGTGACCGTCCCCGACGCACCGCCCGTCCCCGATGTCTTCGACCCCCGGCAGTACGCCACCGGCGTGCCCTACGACGCCTATCGCGTCCTGCGCGACCGGCACCCCGTGGTCCGGCAGGAGGAGCACGAGGTGCTGGGCCGGCCGGCCGGGCCCGGGTTCTGGGCGGTGACCCGGCATGCGGACGTGGTGCGGGTACTCAAGGACTCGGCGGCGTACTCGTCGCACCTCGGCGCGACGCAGATCCGCGATCCCGACCCGGACGACCTGCCGTTCATCCGGCGCATGATGCTCCATCAGGATCCGCCGGGGCACGGCCGGTTGAGACGGCTCGTGAGCCGGGCCTTCACTCCCGGCCGTATCGAACGGTTCACCAGGATCACGGAGCGGCGGGCCCGCACGCTCCTCGCGCGGGCCCTGGAGACGGCGCGCGCGGCGGACAGCACCGTCGACCTGGTCACCGCCGTGACCGACGACTACGCCCTGCTCAACCTGGCCGACCTGCTCGGCGTGCCGGAGGCCGACCGCAAGCTTCTGCTGCACTGGACCCAGCGGGTGATCGGCTACCAGGACCCCGACGAGGCGGGGCCCCCGGTGCTGGACGCGCACGGCAGACCGGTCAATCCGCGGTCGCCCGCGATGCTGCGGGACATGTTCGGATACGCCCGCCAACTGGCCGCGCACAAACGGCGCTGCCCCGACGACGACGTGATGACCACCCTCGCCCTCCCCCAGTTCTCGAATTCGCTCGAACCGGGCGGTGCCCCCATCGCCGAACTCACGGGGCCCGAGCTGGAGATGTTCTTCTTCCTGCTCACGGTCGCGGGCAACGACACCGTCCGCGGCGCGGCACCGGGCGGGCTGCCGGCACTGGCGGAGCACCCGGAGTCGTACCGGCGGCTACGCGCCGGTCAGGCCGAACTCCCGTCCGCTGTCGACGAGTTGCTGCGCCGGCATCCGCCGGTCCTCACCTTCCGCCGCACCGCCGCCCAGGACACGGAGCTGGCCGAGCGGCGTATTCGCGCGGGCGACAAGGTGGTCGTCTTCCACGCCTCCGCCAACCGCGACGAACGGGTCTTCACCGACCCGCACCGGCTGGATCTGTGCCGCGCCCCGAACCCGCATGTCTCCTTCGGCGACGGCCCGCATGTCTGCCTGGGCGCGCTCCCCCAGAGGGGGTACCCCCATCGCGCGGCTCCAGCTGCGGGTCCTCTACCGGGAGGCCCTGCGGGTCCTGCCGGAACTACGGACGGCCGGGCCGCCCAGGCGGCTGGTGTCCAACTTCATCAACGGACTCAAGTCGCTGCCCGTGCGGATCACTTGAGCCGAGGGCGCCGACCGGCGGGACGGGGCCGTCAGCTCCGCACCTGGATCAGCGCATGCGTCCCGCCCGTCCGCCACCGCTGTCCCTCCGCGGCCACCAGCGCCGCCTCCGTGCGCGCGTCCAGGCCGGTGATCACGTCGGACTTCAGGGTGCGCAGGGCGGCGACCGGGCCCGGAAAGTGGGCGGTGACGTCGGCGAACGGCGTGGTCGGCGGCCAGCGGCGGTCACCGACGAGGCGCCGGTAGTTGAGGTCGCCCTTGAGGACGGTGAGGGTGGCGGCGGCGAGCTCCGCACGGAGGTCACCGGGCATCTCGGCGTAGGGCAGCGGGGCGCAGGAGAAGGGGTGGGCGCGGACGGTGAGGCGGCCGTCCGTCATCGCCGACCAGAGGACCTGGCCGTACGCGGCCGCCGCGCCCGGTGCCGACGTCAGCCGGCGCAGGGCGTCGAGCACGTCGGAGTGCGTGGCGTCGGAGACGTAGTACGGATGCGTCTTGATGTGCAGGACGGCCCGTCCGATCCGCCCCGTGGTGAGGAGGTGGGCGATGAGGAGCAGGTCGGGGACGAGCTCGCGGCCCGCGTTGTCGGCGATCAGGCACAGGGTGGCCGAGCCGGAGGGCGGGAGCAGCGACCAGAGGGCCTCGCTGTCGTCGGCCACCAGGGGCGGGGTGTCCGCGGAGGTCCCGTCGGGCGCGGCCGACAGCCGGAAGCCCAGGTCCGCCCGGTTGCCCCAGAGGGAGCCGTGCAGCAGCGCCCGGTCCTGCTCGTCGGTGGGCAGGTCCGCGAGGGCGTCGAGGGCGGACAGTTCCTCGTCGGTCTCCGGGGCGTCGAGTTCCGCGCTCTTGGAGGGGCGGAAGGGGTCGATGCCCTGCCAGGGACCGGGGGTGAAGTAGCCGACGGCTTCGAGGAGTTGGCGGTAGAAGTAGCTCTCCGACCACAGCCACGGTACGTCGAACCAGGACCGGCCGGTGTACGCGTCGGCGCCCCAGGCCGTCCAGCGGTCGCCGTCGTGCGCGTCGGCCGGGAGCGGTTCGATCACGCCCTTGGTGCACTGCGCGAGGAGCGCGTCCAGCGCGCGGTGCCGCTCGGGGCCGTACGGGAAGGACTCCCGCACCTGCCGGATGATCGCCGGATGCCGTTCGGCGAGGACGCTGTGCGGGAACGAGCCGGGTTCGTTCCCGAGGAGCAGGGGCGCGGGCGGGGTGTCGGACCTCTCGGGCATGCGCCTCACGGTACCGCGCGTGCCATACGGCTCATACGGCTCTGATCTCCCGCTCCAGCTGTGTCGCGAGCGTCAGGTAGCGGGCCCGGCGGGGTACCGGGACGAGGCCGCGGATCATGATGTGCCACATCTCGGCCACCCGGCGGGGCTGGCGTGCGACGGGTTCGAGGGAGCGGCCGACGACGCGGGTGCCGACGAAGAAGCAGACGAGGGAGTGCGCGGCGGCCTCGGCGTCGATGTCCGGGTGTATGTCGGACTCCTTTGCGGCGCCGAGGAGTCTGCGGGTGGTGATGTCCAGCAGCTCCGTGTAGGGGTGCCGCAGCGGCGGCCGTATCACCACTCCCCCGGTGGCCAGGCGCAGGCCGGCCCGGGGGATCGGGCCCTCGACCGACAGGCGCGCTATGCCGAACGTCGTGCGTATCAGGGCCTCCAGCGAGGTGTAGCCCCGGCCGTCCATCTCGGTCGCCACCTGCCGGGACGCCCGGGACTGAAGCTCCATGATCGCCTGGGCGAGGTCCTCCTTCGCCGCGAAGTGGAAGTACAGGGCGCCCTTGGTGACCTGGGCCTGCTCGACGATGTCGCTGAGACTGGTCGATTCGTAGCCGTGACGGTCGAACAGTTCGGCGGCTGCTGTGAGGATCGTGGTGCGGGTCTGTTCAGCGCGTAACTGCCTCGCCATCAGCTGGACTCTCCTGTGACGGAAAAGAACGGGTCGTGCCGTTTGTTTTCTCCTGCCCGCACACGATATCTCAGTACTCCTCCGTACCCACCCCGCACTCGAATACCGTCGACTCTCCCTGCCGTCCCACGACTTGCACATCGGTGCCGTGCGCTCCTGCCCGTCCCTCGGCCTCGATCCAAAGGGGCAGGTCAAGTTCCGCGTACTGATGGAAGACGGCATGGAACGAAGCCGCTGTCCGGCGGGCGGTCCGGGCCTGGGCCCGCACGGCCTGGCGGACGGCTTCCAGGAGCAGCATGCCGGGTACGTGGTCGAGCGGGTGGTCGAAGAAAACAGCATGGCCGGTATCGACTCGCAGTTGCCAGCGGTCGGGGTGCCCGGCCGGGGCGAGTACGACGTCGTCGGGCAGGGCACGGTCCACCGCGGCGGGCGGCAGACCGGGCGGGACCGGCAGCGCGGACACCGTCGCCGCGGTGCGGCCGCCGCGCAGTCGGCGGTAGACGGCCGCGCTGGTCCAGGTGGCGGCCACGTGCGCGGTCGCGACGCGCACTTCGCCGAGGCGTATCTGCGCCACGTAGCGGAATCCGGCCGGGCGGCCGCCGCGCCTGGTGACCTCGGGGACCGTGATGTGCAGGACGGGTTCGGCGGGCGCGGCGCCCATGACCAGGTGCTCGGGATGCGTGGTGATCCGTAGCTCCTGCAGCACGAACTGGTGGCCCAGGGGTACTTCGTAGGCGGTGTGGGCGATGAGGGTGCCGGCCTGGCGGACGGTTTCGGCGACGAGCAGGGGCTCGTAGGCCGAGCGGTCCGGCGACACGTGTAACTGATGAGCACGCGGCCACTCGGCGAAGACGGTGAACTGGTCTGTGGCAGGGCTGGTCGCGCCCGTGAGAAACGTTTCCGCGACCGAAGCGCGGTGGACGAGCTGGCGAGGTACGGTGGCGGTCAGGCCCTCCGGTACCGTCGGATGCTCGGCGAGCGGCGTTGTGGCGAGTGGCCGCGGATAAGGCATGTCCCCTCCTTGGGTCCCCCGTATGTGCGCTGACAGACGGCGAGGTACCCGTGCCGCGAGCGTTAGAGTACGAGGCGACCGGTTTGTTTTCAATGCGGCCCAGGGTCGCCCGGCAGTGCCCGACCCGCTCCGGCGCACGCCCGGCGCAGAGGCCAACTCGGCGCAGCGGAGGGGCTGTTATGGCGAGGCAGGAGCGCGCCATCAGAACGCGGAGGATGATTCTCGAGGCCGCCGGCGCGGTCTTCGACGAGCACGGGTACACCGCGACGACCATCTCGATGGTCCTGGACCGGGCCGAAGTGACGAAGGGCGCCCTGTACTTCCACTTCTCCTCCAAGGAATCCCTCGCCCAGGCCGTGCTGGACGAGCAGACGCCGTTCGGAGCGGTCCCGCCGCAGCCGTGCAAGCTCCAGGAACTGGTCGACATGACCTTCGTGTTCGGGCAGCGGCTGCTCGGCAACTCCCTGCTCAAGGGCAGCGTGCGGCTGGCGGTGGACCAGAGCGCCCCGCGCGGCGTCGACCACTCCGGCCCGTTCCTGCAGTGGGCGGACCTCCTGGCCGGGCTGCTCGAACAGGCCGGTGAGCAGGGCGAGTTGCTGCCCACCGTGCAGCCGCGGCAGACGGTGGAGATGCTGGTCGGGGCGTTCGCGGGCATCCAGTTGATGTCCCGCGCGCTGACCGACCGGGAAGATCTGGCGGAGCGGATCTCAGTGCTGTGGGGACATGTCCTGCCGAGCATCGCGGTGCCGGGCCTGCTGCTCGGTATCGACCGGGAGCCCGACCGCGGGGCCCGGGTGCTGGCCGCCCTCGACGAGGCCGGCACCGGGCGGGCCGTCGTCGACGCGCCCGGCCGCTGAGCGGGCGCGGTACCGACCGGAGCGGCGGTTTCCGCCCCGGCCGTGGTGGTCGCCACGCACGACGGGCCGGCCGATGCCCCATCCGCATCGGCCGGCCCGCCCGTTCGTGGTGCGCGCCCGTCGCGGGCGCGCGGTCGGTCGTCGGCCGCGAGGCCGGTCGACCAGGTCGAGCTAGAAGGTCAGCTTCCAGCTGTTGAGCGTGCCCGTGTCCTGGGCCGCCGTGTCCTGGACGCGCAGCTTCCAGGTGCCGTTGGCGCTCTCGCTGGAGGCGTTCACCGTGTAGGTGGTGCTGACGTTGTCCGCGGAGTCCGAGGAGCTGGACTTCAGGCGGTAGCTCGTGCCGTCCGGCGCCACCAGGTCGATGACCAGGTCACCGCGGTAGGTGTGGGTGATGTCCACGCCGACCTGGAGGGCCGACGGGGCGTTGCCGCTGCGGCCGCTGACCGCGATGGAGGACTCGATCGCGGCGCCGTTGTCCGGGATGGCGGCGGCCGAGGTGCTGGTGAAGGTGGTGCCCCCCGTGGAGCCGCCGGAGCTGCCGCTCACCGCCTGCACCGTCTTGGCCGCGTCCGCGAGGCCGGAACCGCAGCCGCCGGAGCAAGTGCCGGGCAGCGTGCGGGCGTTGGACTTGATCGCCGACTCGATCTGCGCCGGGGTCAGGGACGCGTTGGCCGACTTCATCAGCGCGGCGAGGCCCGCGATGTGCGGGGCCGCCATGCTGGTGCCCTGGTAGTACTCGTAGCTCTCGCTGGACGGGCCCTGGGAGCCGGAGTTCAGCGTGGACAGGATGCCGTTCGCGGTGACGGAGTTGGTCTCGCCGCCCGGCGCCGCGATGTCGACGACCGATCCGAAGTTGGAGTAGTAGGAGCGGTTCCCCTGGCGGTCGGCGGCCGCCACGCTGATCACGTTGTTGCAGCTGGCCGGCGAGTAGTTGGCGGCGTTCGCGTTGCTGTTGCCCGCCGCGACGACGACCGTCGTGCCACGGTTCACCGCCGCGTTGATGGCGCTCTGGGTGGCGGTCGTGCAGGCGCCGCCCCCGCCGAGGCTCATGTTGATGACCTTGGCGACGTTGGTGTTCGCCGGGACACCGGAGACCGAGCCGCCGGACGCCCAGGTGATGGCGTCGATGATGTCGGAGTCGTATCCGCCGCACTGGCCGAGGACCCGCAGCGGGGAGACCTTCGCGCCGTACGCGATGCCCGCGACGCCCTTGCCGTTGTTGGTGACGGCGGCGATGGTGCCCGCGACATGGGTGCCGTGCCAGGAGGAGGTGGTGGCCGTCCAGTCGGCGGCGCACTGGCCGTCGGTGGTCCAGTCGCCGGTGTCGGCCGGGTTGCTGTCACGGCCGTTGCCGTCGTTGGAGACGGCGGTGTCGGAGATGAAGTCGTAGCCGCCGACGATGTTGGCGCCGAGGTCGGAGTGGGTGACGTAGCCGGTGTCGATGACGGCGACGGTCACCCCGCTGCCGGTGGCGACGTCCCAGGCACCCGGCACGTTCATGCCCGCGGTGGACTCGAACAGGTCCCACTGCTTGCTGTACTCGGTGTCGTTGGGGGTGGCCAGCGGCTTGTTCAGCCGGTCCGGTACGACGTAGGCGACCTGCGGGTCGGCCTGGTACTCGGCGACGACGTCGGCGACGTCGCGCTTGGTGAGCCTCTCGCCCAGGTCGACGAGGGCGGCGCCGGAGCCGAGGCGGCGCTGGAAGTCGAGGTCCTCGCCGGCCTCCTTGCCCTTGGCGGCGGCGTCGGCCTCGGCGGCCTTGTTCGACTTCGCCTCGGCGGCGCCGGACTTGTAGCCGACGATGAGGCGCTCGGCCGGGGTGCCGGGGGCGGACTCGGTCCGGTCCGCCGGGACGGCGGCGGCTTCCCGGGTGGGGGAATCCTGGGCCACGGCGACCGAGGTGGTGGTGGCCGTGAAGAGCGCGGCGGAGACCGCGGCGACGGATATCAGCTTCCGTCTGAGAGAGGCAGAGGTACGCAAGGGAGTGCCCTTTCGTGGCCGGCCGTACTCCGGGCAGCGCGGAGCGGCGGTCGATTCGCTTCGTCCTCGAAGCGGCGGGGGTCCGCCGGGAGGGCGGGTGGGGGAAATACCGCGAAGGCGGGTGGGGCGGTGCGACGAACGCGGGTGGGGCAGTGCGGGGCGCGCGGCGGCCGGCCTGGCGCGAGCTACGACCCGTTCGGGGTTGCCTGTGGGTCGGCTGTGGTCGAACGATAGGCAAAGAGAAGGTCATCGGGATACAGGGGAAACCCTCGATCCGGCCGGAAAGCCACCCTCTACGTCGGACGGTTGACCGGTAATGCCGGGCTTTGCCCGGCTCGTCGGGCGGTGAACGCGCCGGGCCGGTTTCCCGTACTGCACGAGGACACTTGCCGCGTCGGCCGAGGAGACGTTCCGGATGTCCCGGATGCCCTGGATGAGATCACACCGCACCGCCCTGGCGGCCACCGCCGTCGCACCACTGCTGCTCACGGTGTGGGCGGCGGGCCCCGCCGGTGCGCACGGTGCGCCCACGGATCCGGTCAGCCGGGTGTACGCCTGCTCCCCCGACGGCGGCGGCGCGTCCCGGTCGGCGGCCTGCCGGGCGGCGGTCGCGTCGAACGGGGCGCCCTTCACGGCCTGGGACAACCTTCGGATCGCGAACGTGAACGGCCGGGACCGGCAGGTCGTCCCCGACGGACAGCTGTGCAGCGGCGGCCTGCCCGCCTACCGCGGCCTGGACCTCGCGCGCGCCGACTGGCCGTCCACGCGGCTCACGCCGGGTTCGCCTCTGACCATGCGGTACGTCTCGACGATCCCGCACACCGGCACCTTCAAGCTCTATCTCACCAAGCCCGGCTACGACCCGGCGAAGCCGCTGGCCTGGTCCGACCTCCCGGACAAGCCGTTCGCGCAGGTGAAGGATCCGGCGTTGACGGAGGGGGCGTACCGGATCAGGGCGACGCTGCCGTCCGACCGGACCGGACGCCATGTGCTGTACACGATCTGGCAGAACAGCAGCACGCCGGACACGTACTACTCGTGCTCGGACGTGGTGTTCCCGGCGGGCCGGGACGGGGACGGTGAGTCCGAGGGGAGCGGCGGCGGGGGCACGGCTTCCGCCGCCGCGAACGCGGATCGGGACAACGGCCCCACGGCCGCCGGTTCCTCGCCGGCGGCCGAGTCGCGCGGGACCGTCTCACCGACACCGTCCGCCCCGGCCGACGCCGAGGCCCGGCGCACGCGGGACGCCGCCACGCCCGACAGCACGCCGGTGGCCGCCACCGGCGGCGCCGGTTCGGGGCCCTCGACACCGCTGCTGGCGGGCGGCGCCGCCGCGGTGCTGGTACTCACCGGGGGCGCCGCCCTGGCGCTGCGACTGCGTCGGGGGTGAACTTGCCTTCGGTGGGCGTCAGTTGACGTAAACGGCCTCCCCGCCGCTGGTCACCGGGGCGTACTTGGCGGTGAAGTAGCCGTTGGCGAAGCAGAGGGACGAGCCGGAGACCTTGGTGAACTGGGCGGCAGCGAAGTTGATCGTGTTGTCGGCGTTGCTCGCCGTGCCGGACAGGCTGGGGGCCTGGTAGACGCAGTTGATGCTGCCGAGCAGGGTGCGCAGGACGACCGTGGTCTGGATGGTGGAGCCCGCGGCGGGCGTGACGGTGACGCTGCCGTCGGAACCCACGGCGGAGCTGTACGGCAGGTTGTTGACCGTGATGCCGGTGACGCCGAGCACGCCGACCACGTTGGCGGTGCAGCTGGCGGCGTCGAAGGTGTGTGCGGAGACCGACTCGGTCGCGGTGCCGGGCGCGCCGGGGTTGTCCGTCACCGTGGCCGTGAACTGCGACGACGTGCAGGAGATGCCGCTCGTACCGGTCGCGCTGGAGTAGAACGTGGCGGCGGTGCCGCTCGCCAGCGGCGCGGTGAGGACCTCGCCGGCCGCGACGGCCGTACCGCCGACGGACCCGGTGGTGAGAACGGCGCCGTCGGCCGCGGACGCGGAGCCCGCCATCGGGAGGGTGAGAGCTGCGACGGTGCCGGCGAGGGTGATGAGGGTGCGGGTGCGCATGGGGGTGTACCTCGGCTTTCGTTGCGGGGGTGTGCCCTGAGGGCCCTTGGGGCTCAGGGGGATCGGGGAGTGGGGGGGGTGCGCGAGTCGGTGTGTGCCGTCGCCGGTCCGTGGCGCCTTCTCCGTCCGTCCCGGACCGGCGACGGCAGCCCGGCCGGTGACCGGACGGAGACCCTGGGGAGGGCTCCGTCCGGACCGGGCGGGGGGCGTCCTGCACGGGCCGAGGGGGGAAGCGACCGTGACGGCGCCGTGGAGTGATCTCGCGGAATGTGAAGGACATCAGGTCCGGGAACGCGGGCAGAGGCCGCGCGGCACGGCGGATCCGGCGCCACGGATCCAGGGGGGAGCCAGGGAGAGTTGTAGACCTGAGTGTCAGTCAACGTCAAGCATTTACAAGGGAGTTGATGGTTCCGGACGAACTTTTCGAGGCCCCCCGGGGTGTATGACTCACAGACGGCACACAATCAACACTCTTTTTGCACAACCACCTTGACCCTCAGGTGTAACCACCGGTAACTTCCCGGCTTGGCTACTGCGGAGTACGAGAAAACCCTTGCATCCGCCGGGAGTTGCGAGGAGTCGTGCGCCGTGGGTGCTGTCCGCGCCAGGACAACGTGCCGCTGATGCCCTACCCGCACTTTCATGCACCTGGGAGCAGTTATGGCCAACACCCCCGAGAACCCGGAAAGCGGTTCCATGTCCGAAGCGTCCGAAACCTCCGACGGTCCCGCGAGACGCGGGCGGGTCCGGGCGCGCCGCGCCGCCGTGATGGCGGTACCGGCCACCCTGGTCGCCGGCGCCCTCGCGGTGCTCACCGCCGAGGGCGCGCTGGGCGTGCAGTTCGCGATCTCCGGCATGCCCTTCACCGTCACCGCGACGGAGCTCAACGGCACCGGGTTCGAGCAGTTCGGCGGCCTCGACGAGATGGCGCCGGGCAGCCCCAACGCGGGGGACACCGGCGGCCAGGTACTGGTCGTCACGTCCGCGATCAAGAACGCGACGCTCACGAAGCTGTGCCAGAGCGTCGACCTCGGCGGCACGAACCTGCTCATCACGGCGGGCAGCGGTGCGGAGAAGGTGTCCGCGAGCGATCTGACCACCGACTCGACCGAGCTGTCGGGTGACGCCGCGTTCAACAACATCGAGATCGGCAACGACGCGAGTACGTTGACCAAGGCCGGGGTGAAGGGGCCGATCGGCGTCTTCAGCCAGCAGGCGGACACCGTGCGCATCGCCAACCTGCGGCAGACCAACTATGCGACCACGGCGGGGGTGTTCAAGCTTCCGGGCCTGAAACTCCGTTTCAGCAGCACGGGTTGCTGATGGACCCGCGTACGGATCCCCGGTCGGCCTTCCGTCGCTGGCGGGCCGACCGGCCGTTCTGGGGCGGGCTGCTGCTCACCCTGGGCGGGGCGGAGGTCCTGCTCACCATGAAGGCGTCCATGAAGGTCGTGCTGCATGTCGGCATGCAGGGACTGGCCGGGTACCTGTTGCCGGCGCTGATGATGCTGCTCGGCCTGTTGATCCTGTTCAATCCGGCGCAACGGCTCTTCTACTCGATCACCGGGGTTCTGGTGGCGTTGGGAACGTGGCTCACGTCGAACCTGGGCGGCTTCTTCGTGGGGCTGCTGCTGGGGGTCGTGGGCAGCTGTCTGGCCTTCGGGTGGCTTCCGGACCAGGAACCGCGCAAGCGCCGTCGGCAGCGGCGGGAGGAGGCCGCGACGAGGGTTGGCCAGGAGGCCGGGGAGCCCGCCTGAACCGGGTTCGCCGGACCTCCCCCGGCGTCCCCGGCCGCACCTGCGCCCCCGGCCAACTTCCCAGTACTGTCGGCCGGTTGGCCGACTGGGCCCGGCCCGTCGCCCACGTCCCGGAGGCCCCATGTCCGCCGACCCCGTCGACACCGAGACCGCGCACTCCGCCCGTATCTACGACTACATCCTCGGCGGCGAGGACCACTACCCCGCCGACCGGGAAGCGGGCGACGCCATGGCGCGTGAATGGCCTGCCCTGCCCGTGCACATGCGGGCCAACCGGGACTTCATGCATCGCGCCGTGCGGTATCTCGCCGAAGAGGCGGGCATACGGCAGTTCCTGGACGTCGGTTCCGGGATTCCCACCTCGCCCAACATCCATGAGATCGCCCAGTCGATCGCGCCCGCGGCACGGGTGGTGTACGTCGACAACGATCCGCTCGTACTCTCGCTCAGCCAGGGCCTGTTGTCCGGCGCCGGTCAGGGCAGGACGGCGTACATCGAAGCCGACATGCGCGAGCCCGCGACCGTTCTCGGCGCCCCGGCGTTGCGGGAGACGCTCGATCTCGGGCAGCCGGTCGCGCTGGCCGTCATCGCGATCGTGCACTTCATGCTGGACGAGCACGACGCCGTGGGGATCGTGCGACGGCTGCTCGAACCGCTGCCGGCGGGCAGTTACCTGGCGATGTCCATCGGCACCGCCGAGTTCGCGCCGGACGAGGTCGGCCGGGTCGCCAGGGAGTACGCGGCCCGGGGCATGCCGATGCGGCTGCGCACCCTCTCCGAGGCCGAGGAGTTCTTCACCGGTCTGGACCTCGTCGAGCCGGGCATCGTCCAGGTCCACCACTGGCGTCCGGACGGCACGGCCACCGAGTCGATCCGGGACGAGGACATCGCCATGTACGGGGCCGTCGCGCGCAAACCGGGTTGAGACCGCGCCGAGCCCGTTTGCGAGCGCAAGCGGTGGGGCGGGGTGCGCGCCGGCCCGCCCTCCCGCCAGCGGTTCATCACGATGTGGCAGCAACGACTCACGCCGTGTGGTTGCACACTTGACTACCGGTGGTCACACGCGATTGGCTCCGCCCCAGCGAGAGTTCACCAGGTCGGGGGCCTCCCCGTTCGACTCCGGCCGCGCTCTCGTTCGTTCCTCCCGCTCGGCCGCACAGCGAGGTGCCGCACCCTCATGAAGACCCCACCCCCCTCCTCCGTTCTCACTCGCGTCGCGGTCGGCACGGCCGCCGCGTGTCTGCTGCTGGCCGGCTGCTCCGCGGTCGGTGCGACCGACGACGCGTCGGACACGGACGCGGCGGGCACCGCACGGCTGAAGGTCACCCTCATCACCCACGGCGGCGAGGGGGACGCCTTCTGGGAGCTGGTGCAGAAGGGCGCCCAGGCGGCGGCCGCCAAGGACGACATCGACCTCACCTACGCCAACGACTCCGACCCCACGGGCCAGGCGCGGTTGATGCGGGACGCGATCCGGCAGAGAGTCGACGGCATCGCGGTGACCCTGGCCAAGCCGACCGCGATGGCCGGTCCGGTCGCCGAGGCGCGGTCGGCGGGCATACCGGTGGTGGGCCTCAACTCAGGTGTGGACGAGTGGCAGTCCGCGGGGCTCCTCGGCTACTTCGGCCAGGACGAGAGCGTCGCGGGCCGCTCCGTCGGTGACAAGCTGGACGACCTCAGGGCCAAGCACGCCCTGTGTGTCATCCACGAGCGCGGCAATGTCGCCCTGGAAGCCCGCTGTGCGGGCGTGAAGAAGGCGTTCGGCGGCGACACAGAGAACCTCTACGTGGACGGCACCGACATGGACGCGGTGACCGACGCCGTGGCGACGCGGCTCTCCCAGGACCCGAGCATCGACGAAGTCGTCACCAACGGGGCGCAGTTCGCGCTGGCCGCGGTGAAGTCGGCCGAGGAGGCGGACAGCAAGGCCCATGTCGCGACCTTCGACCTCAACAAGGATCTGGCCCAGGCGGTCCAGGACGGCGACGTGCAGTTCGCGGTGGACCAGCAGCCGTATCTCCAGGGCTACCTCGCGGTGGACTCCCTCTGGCTCTACCGGACCAACGGCAACACCCTCGGCGGTGGCGCCGCTCCCGTACTCACCGGGCCGGCGTTCGTCACCAAGGCGAACGTCGCCTCGGTCGCCCGGTTCGCCGCCAACGGAACCCGCTGAGCCGACAGTTCTCCCGACGGTGTCGCCAAAGATTCGGTCACGCGTGACGCGTACGCTCACTAGTGCGGATAGCATCCTGCGCACCCCCTGTGACGTGCCGGACACGCCGCCACCCTTGGCGCTCGTCCCCTTCCGCTTCCGCGCTGACCCCCCTCCCGCCCTCCGCTGATCGCCCTAGGACGACAATGTCTCCACGGACAGGTCCCCGGCGCCGCCTCGGCTCCATCCGTCTCTCCCTGATCCTCCTGGCCCTGGTGCCCAGCGTCACGCTCGCCGCCGTCTGGAGCGTGACGACGATCCAGATGTTCTCGGAGGGCCTGCGGCTGCGGTCGCAGACCGGGCTGAGCAGGTCGACGGGGGCCATGGGCACCGAGGCCACGCTCGCGTTGCAGCAGGAGCGCAGCTACTCCGCCGTATGGCTGGCGTCGCGTCAGGAGGAGGCCCGCACCGCCCTGGACGCGCAGCGGAGCAGGACGGACAAGGCGGTGGCCAAGCTCCTGGCGCAGTCGGAGGAGATCCAGCAGGCGCCCGCCCGCATCAAGGACCGGCTGTACTCGGTCGTGGCGTCCGTGAGCAGCCTGGAGTACTACCGGGGGCAGGTGGACAAGCCCACCGACATCCCCGCCGTGCAGGCCCTGGGCCAGTACACGTCGATCATCGACGACCAGATCCACGCCTTCCAGGAGCTGTCCCAGGTCGACGACGGCGATCTGACCTCGCAGGCCGGTCCGCTCGTCTCGCTGGAGCACGCGGCGGAACTGGTGTCCCGGGAGGACGCGCTGCTGACGCTGGCCTCGCCGTCGAGGAAGATGGACGAGAAGACCTGGACCGAGTTCGCGGAGCTGGTGAACACCCGGCGGTGGCTCGTCGAGGACCAGATCCTGCCCTCGCTCACCGGGGGCGCGAAGGCGGAGACCGAGCGGATCCTGGCGAGCCCGCAGTGGCGGACCCTGGAGTCCGTCGAGGACCGGGTGCTCGCGGCGCGGGCGGCGGCGCGTACCGAGGGCGACATCGCCGTTCCCGACGCGCAGAAGGAGTGGCGGGCCGCGCTGGTCAAGGTCTCGGCCGAGTACGAGGTGCTGATCCGGCAGCAGACGACCGGACTGCTGCAACGCAGCGCTGACAACGCGCGCGGCCTGCTGATCAAGGCGGCGTCGCTGAGCATGGGCGGGCTGGTCGCGCTGCTGCTGTGCGTCGGGATGTCGTGGCGGATCACCCGCTCGCTGTCCCGGCGCCTGCACGGCCTGCGCGAGGCCACCCTGAGCCTCGCGCACGAGCGGCTGCCCGACGTGGTGACCCGCCTGGAGCGGGGCGAGAAGGTCGACGTGGAGCTGGCGACCCCGCCGCTGGACTACGGCCACGACGAACTGGGCCAGGTCGCCAAGGCGTTCAACACCGCCCAGCGCACCGCCGTGCACACCGCCGTCGAACTCGCCGACACCCGGCGCGGCTTCCAGAAGGTCATCCTGGGCATCGCCCGGCAGAGCCAGAACCTGGTCAACCTCCAGCTGACCAAGCTCGACGCGCTGGAGCGCGCGCACCAGGACCCCGAGGTCCTCAAGGGACTGTACGAACTGGACTCCACGGCAAGCCAGTTGCGCCGCTACGAGGAGAACCTCGTCATCATCAGCGGCGAGCGGCCCGGCCGCAGCTGGAGCGAGCCGGTCGCGCTGATCGACATCCTGCGCAGTGCCGTCGGCGAGGTCGCCGAGTACCGGCGGGTGGAGGTGCACACCGAGGAGGAGGTGCACCTCGCGCCGCCCGCGGTGGCCGACGTCATCCATCTGCTGGCCGAGCTGATCGAGAACGCCACCCTGTACTCCCCCGCCCCGGCGCCGGTCACGGTGCGGGCCGCGATGGTGGCCAAGGGGCTGGCCGTGGAGGTCGAGGACCGTGGCCTCGGGCTGTCCGAGGAGGACTACGCCTCCTTCAACGCACAGCTGGCCGAGCCCCCGCAGTTCGACGTGGTGGCGCTCGCCGACGACCTGCGCCTCGGCATGTTCGTGATCGCCCGGCTCGCCCAGCGGCACGGCATCGCCGTCACCCTGCGCTCGTCGCCGTACGGCGGCACCACGGCCATCGTGCTGCTCCCGCACGATGTCGTGGTCCGGGACATCGCCGCCCCGGACCGGGACGAGGTGGAGCACGCCGGCGCCGCCGAACCGGAGGAGCCCGTACGCGAGTCCCGCCCGGTCGTACCGGCCCGCACCACGACCGAGCACACCGCCGCGCCCGAACAGAGCGGCACGCCCGAGCGGACCGCCGCGCGCGTCGTCCGCGGTGACGGCCTGATTCCGCTGCCCCGGCGCGTGCCGCAGACCAGCCTGGCCGCCGAACTACGTGAGGAGACCCCGTCCGCCGAAGAGGACGGATGCACCGACGACTTCACCGCCGAACGCGCCGCCTCCTCGCTCTCCTGCTTCCAGCGGGGGACGCTCCAGGCCCGCGACGAAAACGACCACGAGGCACCGAACGCGCCCAAGGCCGAGGACCAGCGGGTCCCGGCCACTCGGGGGGCGCGTGACGACGGGGACCGAGAGGAGCCGCCCACGGCCGGCTCGGCCCGTTCCGCCTCTTCCGCCACGTCCTGCGCTCCGCCCGCCGACCGTTCATGAAGGACATCGTTATGACACGCCCCACCCCCGCCACGGACACCCAGCTCGATCAGTTGCTCACCGGACTCGTGGAGCGGGTCGCCGACGTCAACCATGCCGTCGTGCTCTCCGAGGACGGTCTGGTGGTGAGCAAGTCGACCGGGTTCCTGCGCGACGACGCCGAGCGGCTGGCGGCGACCGCGTCGGGGCTGATGAGCCTCAGCAAGGGCGTCAGTCTGGACTTCAGAGGCGGGCCGGTGCGGCAGGCGCTGATCGAGATGGCCAACAGCTATCTGATCCTCACCTCGGCCGGGCCCGGCGCCCATCTCGTCGTCCTCACCAACCAGGGCGCGGACGTCGGCGTGGTGGCGTACCAGATGAACATGCTGGTGAAGAAGATCGGCGAGCATCTGTCGGCGGCACCGCGGGCCCATGTCGGCCCTGGCGCGTGAGGTGGCCGGAGACGATTCGGCGGGCCGGCTGGTACGTCCCTTCACGCTGACCGGCGGCCGGACCCGGCCCAGCCGCAGCGACTTCACCCTGATCACGACGGTGACGGCGGTGGATCCGCCGCCGGAGCGGGCGCCGCGTCCGCAGCCCGAGCAGACGCGGATCCTGCGGTACTGCGCCCGGCCGCTCGCGGTGGCGGAGCTGGCGGCCCATCTCGACCTGCCGGTGAGCGTGGTGGCCATCATGCTCTGCGATCTGCTGGAGGCGGGTCTGATCACCGTGCACCCGCCGCACCCCGTCACCCCCCGCACCCCGGATCTGGACCTGCTGCAGAAAGTGAGGGACGGCCTTGGCCGGCTCTGACACCACCGTGGGGGCGATCACGGCCCCCGACACGGTCAAGATACTCATCGCCGGCGGTTTCGGCGTCGGCAAGACCACCATGGTCGGGTCGGTGAGCGAGATCGCCCCGCTGCGCACCGAGGAGTCCCTCACCGCCGCGGGGCTGGGCATCGACGACCTCAACGGCATCGAGGAGAAGCGGGCCACCACCGTGGCCCTGGACTTCGGCCGCATCACCATCAACCGGGAGCTGGTGCTGTATCTGTTCGGTACCCCCGGACAGCAGCGGTTCTGGTTCATGTGGAACGACCTGGCGATCGGCGCGCTCGGGGCCGTCGTGCTGGTCGACGTCCGCCGGCCGGAGTCCAGTTTCGCGGCGATCGACTTCTTCGAGCGCCGGGGCATCCCGTTCGTCGTCGGCGTCAACGGCTTCTACGGCGCCCATCCCTACCCGGCCGAGGACATCAGGGAGGCTCTGGCGCTCCCGGAGCACGTACGGGTGCTGCTGTGCGACGCCCGTGAGCGCGAGTCGAGCCGTGACGTACTGATCGCCCTGATCGACCAGTTGATCGCGGACGCCGAGGAGGCCGACTGAGCCGCGAGCGGTCGCGTCCGTGTGGCGGGAATCCGCCAAGGGTGACCATGTGATTGACGTGGCCTCGGCTCTCTCCTAATTTCTGGTCGATTCCCCGAACCACGTTCGAAATATCGGCCGCAGAGTTGTAAGACAAGCCCCCCGCACCCCCTGGAGAGCCGCATGACGCACCCCTCCCGCAGACACTTCCTCGGCATGGCCGCCACCGTCCCGCTCGCCGCGACCGGTGCCCTCACCCTCGGTGCGGGGACCGCCCACGCCGCCGACTCGGCGTACGCGATGGTCTACTTCACCGAGTCCAACACCATGCTGGAGGCCGACTACAACCTCCACCTCGCCGTCAGCACCGACGGCCTGCGCTGGACCCCGCTCAACCAGAACGCCCCCGTCGCCACCCCCACCCTCGGCGCCGGCGGTCTGCGCGACCCGTTCCTGCTGCGCAAGCAGGACGGCACGTTCACCGTCCTCGCGACCGACCTGAGCGGTACGGACTGGACCCGCACCAGCGTCAACATCCACGTCTGGGACTCCACCGACCTGCGCACCTTCACCGGCTACCGGCTGCTGAAGCTGCACGACATGACCACCACGCACAGCTGGGCGCCGGAGGCCTTCTGGGACGCCGCACGCGGCCAGTACGGCATCCTCTACTCGTCGGTGAACAGCAGCGGCCACAACGTCATCATGGTCAGCTACACGACCGACTTCCGTACGACGACCAGCCCCCAGGTCTTCTTCGACCCCGGCTACGACGTCATCGACGGCAACCTCACCGTCGGCGTGAAGGGCGTCAACTACCTCTACTTCAAGAGGAACGGCACCCTGGTCGGCGCCCGCTCGACGAGCCTGAACCCCGGCAGTTTCACCCCGTTCAGCACGGCGGTGAACCACGGGGGCACCGAGGCCCCGACGGTCGTGAAGTCCCTGACCGGCAACACCTGGTACCTCTGGGGCGACACCTACACGCCGAACGGCGTCTTCTACGTCTGGCAGACGGGCGACCTGGCCTCCGGGACCTGGACTGCGCTGGACCAGAAGCTCTACACCCAGCCGCTGAACTCCAAGCACTGCGGCATCCACCCGATCACGTCGACCGAGTACAACAACCTGATAGCCAAGTGGGGCGCCCCCGCCTGGAACCGGCTCAAGTCGTACAACTACCCGGCGCGCTACGTCCGGCACAGCGGCTTCGTGGGCCGGATCGACGAGTACCCCTTCGACCCGTTCCCCGACTCCCAGTGGAAGCTGGTGCCGGGCCTCGCCGACTCCTCCGCCGTCTCGTTCCAGTCGGTCAACTACCCGACCCGGTATCTGCGGCACTACAACTACGCCCTGCGCGTCGACGCGAACGACGGCACGTCGACGTTCGCGGCAGACGCGACGTTCTACCGGACGGCCGGGCTCGCCGACTCCTCGTGGGCGTCGTTCCGCTCGTACAACAACCCGACGCGTTACATCAGGCACTCCGACTTCGCCCTGCGCATCGACCCGGTCTCCACGGCCACCGAACGGCAGGACGCCACCTTCTACGTGGGCTACTGACCGGCCCCGGACAGCCGTGAAGCGGGGTTGTGGCGGCGCCGACCGGCCACAACCCCGCTTCGCGCCACGTCAGACCAGTCCGGCCGACTTCAGCCAGGCCCTGGCCACGTCCAGCGGGTCCTTGTTCTCCAGCTGCACCTGGGAGTCCAGGTCGAGGAGCGTCTTGGTGTCCAGCTTGGCCGAGACCGCGTCGAGCGCGTCGACGCCCTCCTGGGAGAGACCGCTCTTGTAGACCAGCGGGGTCACGTTGGCGAAGCCGAAGAGGTTCTTCGGGTCCTTCAGGACGACGAAGCCCTCCTTGGTGATGGTCGGATCCGTGGTGAAGATGTCCGCGGCCTGCACGGTGTTCTTCGTCAGCGCCGCCTGGGTCAGCGGGCCGCCCGCGTCCAGCGCCTTGAAGGACTTGAACTTCAGCCCGTACTCGGACTCCAGGCCCTTCAGGCCCTGCTGGCGGGTCTGGAACTCGGGCGAGCCGCCGATCACCAGGTCCGGGGCGATGTCCTTGAGGTCCTCGAGGCTGGACTCGGCGGTCAGGCCGTGCTTCTTCGCCGTCTCGGCGTTGATGCTGACGGAGTCCTTGTTCTCGGCCGGCGAGGATGCCAGCAGCGTCAGCTTGGAGTCCAGCTCGCCCTTCACCGCGGTGTCCACGGCGTCGGCCGACTTCTGCTCCGCCTTGGGGTCGAGGTAGGCGAGCAGCGAGCCGTTGTACTCCGGCAGCACCGTGATGGAGCCGTTCTTCAGCAGGCCGTAGGTCGTCTCACGGCTGCCGATGTTGGGCTTGTAGGTGACCTCGACGCCCTTGGCCTTGAGGGCCTCGCCGTAGATGTCGGCGAGCAGGATGCTCTCGGCGAAGTTGTTCGAGCCGACGACGACGGTGTCGCCGCTCGGCTGGTCCTCGGCGAGAGGGTCGGACTTGTCGTCGGAGGAGGAACATCCCGCCAGCAGCGCGGCCGTGGCGGCGAGCGCGACGGCGGCCACGCCGGGATGGTTCCTGAGGGACCTGCTGCGTGCGGCGGTGAAAGTCACGATTCCCGTTCCGGATTCAGGGGGTTGGGAGAGCTCTTCCACTGATCCAATCCAGCGGGTTCTCGGTCAGTCAAGGGCGGTCAGGTCACCGATTGGACTCAAAAATCGGACGGTAACGGGCAGTTGCGCTCCGATGTGAAGGAGGGACGGTTGGGGTGCAGGGGGTCGTAATGGATTCTTGACGTACAGTTCCGGTCACGGAGACCCAGGGGCGGTACCGTCCCTCGCAGAAAGCCGTTTCATACTCGATCAACAACGGTCACGTGCGACCTTCGTGCGCCGTGCGACGCCCACGAAGGAGAAGGAGGCAGGGTGGCCACTCATGAGGTGGGCGCGCCCCGTCCGCGTCGTACAGGCGGCTTCGCCGACCGCTGGCCGTTCCGACGTAAGCTCAACCTCCTGGTCGGTGTGCCGCTGACCGTGGTGGTGGCCCTTCTCGCCTACCTCATCGCCGACCAGACCGCGCAGTCGCGCGACGCCGCCGACGCCGCCCGGCTGGTCCGGGAGAGCGTCGAGGTCGCGACCCTCGTCGACCGGCTGGCCGCCGAGCACCAGCAGGCGATCCTGCTCTCCGTGCGGCACGAGGCCGCCCGGGGCGGTGAGCCCTCGTCCGCCGTCTACCGCACGGCGCAGTCCAGCGTGAACGCCCAGGTCCAGCGGGTGCGCGACGCCTTCGGGGAACGGCTGCCGGAGACCGAGGCACAGGCCCTGCGCGGGATCGAGGGCCTGAGCAGCCTGCGTGACACCGTCGAGCAGGGCTACCTGCCCGCCAGCAACATCGACCCCGCCTACACGCACGCCGCGCAGGCGCTGATCGACGGCCTGGCCCTGGACCGCAACCCGGATCTCGCGACCGCCTTCACCGGCAACCTGCTCGACTCGCTGCTGCGCGCGGGCGCCGCCCACAGTGCCTTCGAGACCGGCGTCTTCTCCGCGTCGACCGGTGACTCCAACGCGCTCATCGAGTTCATCGGCGCGATCGGCGCCTACGACGAGTACACCCATCAGGCCGAACGCTTCGCCCGGTTCGCCACCGAGGCCCAGGCGGACACGCTCGAAGGGATCAGGTACACCCAGGCCCAGAGCACCATCAGCCGGCAGTACGCCGAGCTGCAGATCGACCCGGGCGCGGTGCAGGCCGGTTCGCCCGCCGAGATCCGCAAGTCGCTGGCGCAGGCGCTCGATTCCTACGGCGCCTACCGCGACCAGGCCAGGACCCGGCTGGCGATCACCACCTCGCTCATCGGGCAGATCGCCGACCAGGCGGAGAGCGCCTCGGACCAGGCGGCGTGGCGCGCGCTCCTGCTGCTGGGGATCGCCCTGTTCGGCTTCGCGGTCTGGCTGGTCCTCGCCATGCTGGTGCGCCGCTCGGTGGTCCGCCCCGTGCAGGCCCTCACGGGGGCCGCGCGGCAGGTCGCCGAGGTCGCCGAGCGCGAGCTGGCCCGGGTGGCCGACGACGACGCCGAGGACGACGGCCCGCCCCGGCTGGGCGCGGTGCCGGTCACCGCACGCGACGAGATCGGCGAACTCGCCGAGACGTTCAACCAGGTGCAGACGATGGCCGCCGCGCTGCTGGAGCGGCAGGTGCTCAGCCGGCGCAACACCGCCGAGATGTTCGGCAACGTGGGCCGCCGGGTCAGCAACCTGACCACCCGCCAGCTGTCCCTGATCGACGCGGTGGAGCGGGGCGAGACGGATCCCGCGCTCCTGGAACGTCTCTACTCCATCGACCACATCGCGGTCCGTCTGCGCCGCAACGCCGACAGCATGATGCTGCTCGCCGGCATCCACGAGACGGTCCTCGACTCCGGACCCAGCGCGCTCACCACCGTCGTACGCGCCGCGCTCGGCCAGATCGAGGGCTACCAGCGGGTGGAGCTGCGCGCGCGGACCGAGGCCATGGTGGAGCCGGAGGTCATCGGCGACCTGACGCTGATGGTGGCCGAACTCCTGGAGAACGCGGTGTCGTTCTCGCCGGAGGGCAGCCCCGTCGAGGTGACGGTGGCGATGTCCGGCAACGACGCGGTGATCGTCGTCTGCGACCACGGCCTGGGCATGACCCCCGAACGCCTCACCGAGGAGAACGCCCGGCTGATCCGCCGCGAACGACTCGACCTCGTACCGACGAAGGTGCTCGGCCTGTTCGTGGTCGGCGCCCTGGCGCGCCGCTGGGAGATCGCGGTCGAGCTGTCGCGTACGCCGGGCGGTGGTGTGACGGCCGAGGTGACGGTGCCGACCTCGCTGTTGGTGACGGGGAGCACGACGGGATCGACGGCTACGGCGGCCCTGGCGGCGGTCTCCACCGAAGCGGCGCCCGTCGCCGCGACGCCCGCGGCCCTCGCCGCCGGGCCCAGGCCCTCGGCCGCCGTGCCGGGGGATGCCGTACGGCCGGACAGCGATGCGCACGACGAGGCGGGCGGGGACGGCCCGCGGCCGCTGCCCCGCCGGGTCTCGCACCGTGGGCCGGCGGAACCGCCGTCCGGGAACGGTGACGGCGACGCGACACCCGTCGACCACGCCCGGGCCGACCACGAGCCGGAGCCGGCCGTCGCCACGGCCCGCCCCCTTCGCCGCCGCGTCCGCGGCGCGACCCTGCGTACGACCACCGAGGCCTCCGAGCGGCAGGCGGCGCTGCGGCAGGAGCCGCCGCGGACGCTCGACGCGGAGGCCGTGCGGGCCTCGCTCGACGAGTTCGAGGCCGCCGTGGAACGCGCGCGGCACGACATTCGGCACGGCGACACCGGAGAACACTCCGTCCTCGCCGCGCCCCTCGTCCCGACCCCCCATGTGCAAGACCAGAACGACCCCCCGGAAGGAGCGGAGCAGTGAGCACGTCGTCGACAGGTGGCACCCCGGTGGGAGGCCCCACACAGGCCGAACTACAGGCCGCCGCAGCCGACTTCACCTGGCTGCTGAATCGCTTCGCGAAGGAGACGGCCGGTGTCGTCGACGCCATCGCGGTCTCGTCCGACGGCCTGCTCATCGCGGTGTCGGAGCTGCGTGAGCACGCCGATTCGGAACGGCTCGCCGCGATCGTCTCCGGCATCACCAGCCTGGCCGCCGGTGCCTCCGGCAACTACGGCCTCGGCGGCCTCAACAAGGTCATCATCGATCTGGAGGGCGGCCACGTCCTGGTCTCCGCGATCGGCAGCGGCGCCGTCCTCGGCGTGGTCACCGACAAGGAGGCCAAGCTGGGCAACATCGCCTACGAGATGACCGTGTTCGCCAACCGTGCCGGGTCCGCGCTCAGTCCGCAGCTCGTGCTGGAGCTGAAGAACAGCGTCGGCACCGCGTCGGCCCGCTGACGCCGGGAAGGACGGACAACCCCATGGCGGACGGCACTTCGACGCCGGAGCCGGACGGGTCCGACCCGGGCGAGCCGGAGGAAGCCGGGTCCGGGTCCGCCCCCGAAGGGCGGCCGGAGCCAGTCGGACCCGCCTCCGCCGTGCGGCCGTTCCTGGTCACCGCCGGGCGGGTGGCGGCCGACACCGACGGCCGGTCGATGCCCGTCGAGACCCAGGTGGTGGCCACCACCGAGGGGATCGACTCGCTCGACCGGCTCGCCTTCGAGCAGCACGACATCGTGGCCGTCTGCCGGTTGCCGCAGTCCATCGCGGAGATCGCGGCCCGGCTGCGGCTGCACCTCAACGTGGTGCGCGTCCTCGCCGAGGATCTGCGCGCCGCGGGGCAGTTGACGGTGCACGTGCCCGACTCCGGCATCGTCCACGACGCATCCGTTCTGCGCAGGGTCATCGCCGGCCTGCGCGCCATCCCCGACTCACGAGGGGTCACTCCGTGACGACGACCGAACCGGCCTCCGTACGCCCACCGCTGCCGGTCAAGATGGTGATCGCGGGCGGCTTCGGCGTGGGCAAGACCACCGCCGTGGGCTCGATCTCCGAGATCGAGCCGCTGACCACCGAGGCCGCCATCACGGAGGTCGCGGCGGGCGTGGACGACCTCACGCACACCCCGCTCAAGACCACGACCACCGTGGCCATGGACTTCGGCTGCCTCACCATCGACCCCACCCTGAAGCTGTACCTGTTCGGCACGCCCGGCCAGGAGCGGTTCGGGTTCATGTGGGACGACATCGTCGAGGGCGCGGTCGGCGGGCTCGTCATCGTCGACACCCGGCGGTTCGACGACTGCTACGCCGCCGTCGACTACTTCGAGCACCGTGGCATCCCCTTCGCGGTGGCCGCCAACGCCTTCGACGGCAGGGTCGAGCACACCCTGGAGGAGATCCGCTGGGCCCTCGACGTCACCGACGGCGTCCCGGTCGTCGTCTTCGACGCCCGCGAGCGCACGTCCGTGCGGGACGCTCTGCTGGTCGTACTGGAACTGGCGTTGGCCCGCGCGGCGGGATGACAAGCGCTCCGCAGGAAGTGCCACGACTGGTAGTCGATCGGCTGCGGCGCCGTCGTGGCTGGTCGCGCCCACGCGGCGGAGCCGCACATCGATACAGGCCCGCGCCCCTTGACGGCGCTGCCGAACCGCCGCTGACTTCGCCAGGGCCGCTCAGCCCCGCCTGCGCACCCCCGGCGACACCGCGAGTCGTGACACCGCCCAGAACAGCCCCAGCGTCGCCAACGCCATGGCGGCGACCAGTGTCGCGCCGCCGACGACCTTCTCGTAGTTGCGCTGGTAGAGGCCGTCGATGATGTAGCGGCCGAGACCGCCGAAGCTGACGTACGCGGCGATGGTGGCCGTCGAGACGATCTGGATGGCCGCCGAGCGCAGGCCGCTGAGGATCAGCGGGAGCGCGACGGGCAGTTCGACCCGGAACAGGACCGCGGTCTCGGCCATGCCCATGCCGCGGGCGGCGTCCACCGGGGCGGGGTCGACCGAGCGCATCGCCTCGTAGGTGGTGACGAGGATGGGCGGGATGGCGAGCACGACCAGCGGGATCATGACGGGGGCCATGCCCAGGCCGAGCAGGATGAACATCAGCACCATCAGGCCGAAGCTGGGCAACGCCCGGGCGGAGGTGGCGATGAGGGCGAGCGCGTTGCCGCCGCGCCCGGTGTGGCCCGTGATCAGGCCGACGGGCAGTCCGACCGCGGCGGCGATGCCCAGGGCCATCAGCGTGTATTCGAGGTGCTCGCCGACGCGTGTCGGGATCCCGTCGTAGCCCTGCCAGTGGGCGTTGTCGCTGAAGAAGGAGTTGATGAAGTTCAGGACGTTCACCGGGCGGCCTCCTTCACGGCGAGGGTGCGTGCGTTCTTGCGGGTGGCGCGCGGCATCCAGGGCGTCAGCAGCACACGGAGGCCGATCAGCGCGGCGTCGACGAGGAGGGCGAGGACGGCCGTTCCCACCACGGAGAGCCAGATCAGACGGGGCTGGTTGTAGATCAGGCCGCTGTTGAGCAGGTTGCCCAGAGCGCCCTCGTTGCCGATCAGCATGCCGACGCTGACGAGGGAGATACTCGACACCGACGCCACCCGCAGCCCGGCGAGGATCGCCGGCGCGGCGATGGGCAACTGCACCTGGAGATAGCGTCGTACGGGCCCGAAGCCCATGGCGGTGGCGGCGGCGAGCGTCTCCTGCGGCACCGACCGCACCCCGTCCACGATCGCCGGGACCAGCACCACCAGGCTGTAGACGGCCAGCGGGATCATCACCGTGAGCTCGCTCAGGCCGGTGTAGTCGATGAGGATGACGAAGAAGGCGAGCGAGGGAATCGCGTACAGCACGGTCGTCACCCACAGCACGGGCGCGTACAGCCAGCGGACCCGCACGCACAGCTGGGCGACGGGCAGGGCCACGAGCAGCCCGGCGAGCACCGGGATCAGGGCCTCGCGCAGGTGCAGTGCGACCAGTCCGAGGTAGCTGTTCTGGAGGTCGCTGGGCAGATCGAAGAGTTCGCTCATGGCGCGACCTTCTCGGCCTTGCCGTCCCCGCCGCGCTCCGCGTCCCCACCGCGCTCCGCGTGCGCACCCCGGATGGCCTCGCCGATGACCTGCTGCGAGACGACCCCGGTGGCCCGGCCCTCGGCGTCCACGGCGACGGCCCACCCGGTGGGCGAGAGCACGGCACAGTCGAGGGCGGCCCGCAGGGAGTCGGTGCCGGTCACGAACGGGCGCCCGTACGACAGCAGTCGGCCGGTGGTGATCTCCCCGGCGGTGAGCTCCTGCGGCTCGCTCCAGCCCAGCGGCCTGCCGTCGGCATCGGTGACGAGGACGTACGGGGTGCCGGCCGCGCCGGCCGCGGTGATCCGCTCGGCGGTGGCGTCCACGGCGACGATCGGCTCGGTCAGCAGTTCCAGGCCGGCCGAGGGGAAGAAGGACAGCCGCCGGATGCCGCGGTCGGCGCCGAGGAAGTCCTCCACGAACGCGTCGGCGGGGTGGGACAGCAGCTCGGCGGGCGGGGCGAACTGGGCGAGCTTGCCGCCGGTGCGCATCACGGCG
Organism: Streptomyces sp. NPDC057623; assembly: GCF_042800355.1. NCBI lineage: Bacteria > Bacillati > Actinomycetota > Actinomycetes > Kitasatosporales > Streptomycetaceae > Streptomyces > Streptomyces sp. NPDC057623. The sequence continues at coordinate 152,646 of NZ_JBHVGZ010000004.1, read as the reverse complement.
ACCATGGTGCCGAGCTTGACGGCCTCGTCGATGTCATGGGTGACGAAGACGATGGTCTTGCCCAACTGCTCCTGGATACGCAGGAGTTCGTCCTGCAGCCCCTTGCGCACCACGGGGTCGACGGCCGAGAACGGCTCGTCCATCAGCAGCACCGGGGGATCCGCCGCGAGCGCCCGGGCCACACCGACGCGCTGCTGCTGACCGCCGGACAGCTGGTAGGGGTACCGCTTGGCGAGTGCCCCGTCGAGCCCGACCCGCTCCATCAGCTCCCGTGCCCGCGCCCGGGACTTCTCCTTGCCCCAGCCGAGCATGCGGGGCACGGTGGCGATGTTGTCGAGGATCGTGCGGTGCTGGAAGAGACCGGCGTTCTGGATGACGTATCCCATGGACCGGCGCAGGGTGTTGACCGGCTGCTGCCGGCTGTCCACGCCGTCGATGAGGATGGTGCCCTCGCTGGGCTCGACCATCCGGTTGATCATCCGCAGCGTCGTCGTCTTCCCGCAGCCCGACGGCCCCACGAGAACGGTGATCGAGCGGTCGGGTATCTCCAGCGACAGCCGGTCGACCGCCACCGTGCCGTCCGCGTACCGCTTGGTGACTGAATCTATCCGTATCAAAACGCCGAATGCCCTTCGGGTTTGGCTGATTTTGCCCGCTTTCGACCACGGGCGTCGGGCCGTTGAGAGTCTAGACGTGTCGTGTTGCGGGATTGTGTTGCGGGTTTACGGCCCTGCCCGGCTCCGCCCCGCTGTGACCTACCTGTGAGTCCGCTGATTCTCAGACTTCCCTCAGCACGGGCTCAGAGATCCCCCAGAAGCAGCCCCGATGGTCACTGCCATGACGACTCTCGCACCGCCCTCCGCACCCGTCCGGAACGCCGGCCCCCGCCGGTTGTTCACCGGTCCGCCGCAGGACCCCCGTTGGGCCCGCCCCGCGTTCTGGGCGGTCCTGGTCCTGGCCGCGGCTCTGTACGCGTGGAACCTGTCCTCCGTCACCGGCAACACCTTCTACAACGCGGCCGTCTACAGCGGCACACAGAGCTGGAAGGCGTTCTTCTTCGGCGCGCTGGACGCCGGCAGCTTCATCACGGTCGACAAACCGCCGTTCGCGCTGTGGGTGATGGGCCTGTCGGCCCGTGTGTTCGGCTACGGCACCTGGCAGTTGCTGCTGCCGATGGCCGCCGTGGGCGTCGGCTCGGTGGCGCTGCTGTACCGGATGGTCAAGCGGGACTTCGGGGTGGTCGCGGCGACGATCGCGGCGCTGGCCCTGACCCTCACACCGATCACCGTCGCCATCACCCGCGACACCAACCCCGACCCGGTCCTGGTCTTCCTGATGCTGCTCGGCGCCGCCGCGCTGATGAAGGCCGTGCGCACCGGGCGGCTGATGCCGCTGGTGTGGTCGGGCGTGGCGATCGGCTTCGCGTTCAACACCAAGATGATGCAGGCGTACGTCGTCCTGCCCGCGTTCTTCCTGGTGTACCTGTGGGCCGCCCACGCCTCCCTGGGCCGGCGGATCCGCAATCTCGCCGTCGGCACGGTCGCGCTGGTGGTGAGCAGCGCCTGGTGGATGGTGGTCGTCGATCTGGTCCCGGCGTCCCAGCGGCCGTACATCGGCGGGTCCACGGACAACACCGTCTGGGATCTCGTCATCGGCTACAACGGCTTCGGCCGGATCTTCGGGGCGAGTTCGTCGGTGGGCTCGCAGGGCAACGGCGCGAGCTTCGGCGGCGAGGCCGGGCTGTACCGGATGTTCAACGAGATCATGGGCGGCCAGATCTCCTGGCTGATCCCGTTCGCGCTCGTGGCCCTCGTCGGCGGTCTGGCGCTGCGCGGGCGGGCCCCGCGAACCGACGCCCAGCGGGCGGCGCTCGTGCTGTGGGGCGGCTGGTTCGTCCTGCACTACCTGACCTTCGCCCTCGCCGAAGGCACCTTCCACCCGTACTACGTCACCGCCATGGCGCCCGGTGTCGCGGCGCTGGCCGGCATCGGCGGTGTGATGCTTGAGTGGGGGAGGGGCTGGGTGCTGCCGGGTGCGGTCGCTGCGAGCGCCGCGTGGGCGGTCGTGCTGCTGGAGCGGGTCTCCGGTTCGGGGACGCTGTACACCGTCGCCGAGGTCGTGGTCGGGGTCGCGGGCGCGGTCGCGGTGGTCGGGCTGGTGGCCGGGCGGTTCCTGAAGCGGCGGCGGCTGATCGGGGTCGCGGCGCTGGCGGCGGCCGTGGCACTGCTGGCCGGCCCCGCCGCGTACTCGGTGTCGGCGGCGACGACCGCGAGCACCAACGGCACGAACCCGACGGCAGGGCCCAGCACCGGGGGCGGTATGGGCGGGGGCGGGGCCATGGGCGGCGGCCAGCGGCCGGGCGGCGGCACCTCCAGCGGTGGCGCGGCCAAGACAGCTGGCTCGGCCAAGACAGGTGCCGGTGGTCAGATGGGCGGCGGCACCCAGGTCACCTCCGAGATGATCACGTACCTGAAGAAGAACCAGGACGGCGCCACCTGGCTGGTCGCGGTGGCCACCGACCAGACCGCCTCCTCGATCATCCTGGAGTCCGGTGAGCCGGTGATCTCCATGGGCGGCTGGTCCGGCACCGACGAGGCCATGACGCTCGCCAAGCTCAAGGCCCTCGTCAAGTCCGGCGAGCTGCACTACCTCGTCATCAGCGGCGACGGCGGTCAGAGCACCAACACCGAGATCGCCACGTGGGTCAAGAAGAACGGCACGGCGGTGAGCGACTACAGCGGCCTGTACCGCCTGGACGCCTCCGACGTCGGCTGACGGCCGGCGGCTGCGCGGGCCGGCGGGGGAAGCCCCCTCACCGGCCCGCGTCGGCCGACCGCGTGCTGTCCACGGCCAACGGGATCGTCACCGTGAACACCGTCGCCCCCGGCTCGCTGGTCAGGTCGATGCGGCCGCCGTGGGCCGCGACCAGTGACTGGGCGACCGCCAGCCCCAGCCCGCTGCCGCCCCGGTCGCGGCTGCGGGCCTTGTCGACGCGGTAGAAGCGGTCGAAGACACGCTCCCGGTCGGCGGGCGGGATGCCGGGGCCGGCGTCGGCGATGCGGGCCTGGGCCGCGCCGTTCGCGACCGACACCGCCACGGACACCTCGGTCCCGGCGGGGGTGTGCACCGCCGCGTTGGTGAGGAGGTTGTCCAGGACCTGGCGGATGCGCTGGGGGTCGAGGCGCAGCTTCAGGGATCCGGGTCCGGGCGCCACCGTCAGCGGGTGGTCGGCGTGGGTGACCCGGAACGCGTCCGCCGCCAGCTCGACCAGTTCCACCAGGTCCGCCTCCTGGAGGCGCAGCGGCGTCTCCACCTCCGCGGCGTCCAGGCGGGCGAGCAGCAGCAGGTCGTCGAGGAGGAAGCCCATGCGGGCGGCCTCGGCGCGCAGCCGGGCCAGGTGCCTGTCCCGCTCCTCGGGGGCGTTGGCGGCGGCGTACTGGAAGAGGTCGGCGTAGCCCCGTACCGACATCAGGGGCGTACGGAGCTCGTGCGAGGCGTCCGCCACGAAGCGGCGCAGGCGCTGTTCGGCCTCCGCGCGCACCGCGAGGGAGTCGTCGATGTGCTCCAGCATCGTGTTGAACGCGGTGCGCAGCTCCTCGACCTCGGGGCCGCCGCTGCGCCCGTCGTGCCGCACCGGCAGCCGTGCCGAGTCCGTCAGGTCGTGCGAGGTGATGCCGCGGGCCGTGTGCGCCATGTCGCTCAGCGGCTTCAGGCCCCGACGCAGCATCCCCCGCCCGAAGACGACGAGGGCCAGCAGCGCGAGCCCGAAGGTGACCACCTGGATCGTGATCAGCTGGCCCACGGTGTCCTCGATGTCCTCCATGGGCGCGGCGCTGACCAGCACCACTCCGGGCTCGACCTCGCAGGCGCGCAGCCGGTACTCGCCCTTGCCCCGGAGGTGCTCGGTGCGCAGGATCTCCTGGTGCGCGGTGTTCTGCGCCTGGGCCAGGGACGCGAAGTCGTCGACGTCCTCCGGCAGGTCCGCGGGGTCCTCGGGGCGGCGCAGCTCCGGAGTGCCGTCCGCCACGTCGTACACGGCGTAGTACCAGCTGTAGTACTTCTTCCCGGACAGCGTGCCGTAGTCCGCGATGCTCTTGGACTGGGCGACCTGGCCCTGCGCCAGCTGGGTGTCGAGCTGGGCCGACAGGTAGTCGCGCATGTACGTCGTCAGCGCGGTGCCCACGACGGCGAACACCCCGAGCGACAGCACCGCGAGGCCCAGCGCCAGCCGGGTCCCGAGCCGCATCCCCCGGTACGTCCGCCGCAGCCGCCCGATCACTCGGCCGCCTGCCGGATCACGTAGCCGAAGCCCCGGACGGTGTGGATCAGCGGGGTGCCGGTGTCCTCCAGCTTGCGGCGCAGCCGGCTGACGACCAGCTCGACGACGTTGGAGCGGCCGCCGAAGCCGTACTCCCACACATGGTCGAGGATCTGCGCCTTGGTCAGCACGGTCGGCGACTTGCGCATCAGATAGCGCAGCACCTCGTACTCGGTCGGGGTGAGCGTGAGCAGCTTGTCGCCGCGGCGCACCTCGCGGGTGTCCTCGTCCATCATCAGGTCGGCCACCCGAAGGACGGAACGCTGGAAGCCGGGCCCGGCGCTGCGCCGCAGCACGGTCCGCAGCCGGGCCATCAGTTCCTCCACCGCGAACGGTTTGACCAGGTAGTCGTCGCCGCCGCGGGTCAGCCCGGCCACCCGGTCGGCGACCCCGTCGCGGGCGGTGAGGAACACCACGGGCACCATCGTCCCGGCGCCGCGCAGCCGGTCCAGGACGCCGAATCCGTCCAGGTCGGGCAGCATCAGGTCCAGCACCACGATGTCCGGATGGAACTCGGCGGCCAGCCGCAGCGCCTCCTCGCCGGAGTTCGCGGTGATCGCCTGCCAGCCCTCGTAGCGGGCGACCGTCGCGACGAGGTCGGCGATGGGCGGGTCGTCGTCCACGACCAGAAGGCGTACTTTCTCCACCCGTTCATACTGCGGCACCGGGCGCCCTTCCCCGGGTGCGGTTCGGGTACCGCGGCCACATCGATAGACACTTGAAAGATGTACGACAGCTTTTCGACAGCTGCGGCCGGACAAGCTCGGTATCCACAGACGAGATCAAGGAGCTGTCGCCCGTGACGACCGTCCAATCGCCCCCTGCGCCCCCCACGGCGATACGCCCCAGGGTGGTCGCCCGCACGGGCCTGTACGCCCTGCTGGCCGCGAACGTGGCCGTGGTGCTCTACTTCTTCTTCGCCGCCGGTTTCGCCTCGAACACCCTCATCGTGCTCGGCCGCCTCACCGGCCTGTTCGGCGCGCTTCTCATGGCCTTCCAGCTGCTGCTGGTGGCCCGGCTGCCCTGGCTCGACCGCCGGATCGGCATGGACCGGCTGACCTCCTGGCACCGCTGGACCGGCTTCAGCGTCCTGTGGGCCCTCCTCGCGCACGCCGTGTTCATCACCTTCGGCTACGCCGAGTCGTCCTCCCTGGACCCGGTCAACCAGCTGATCGACCTCGCGGAGACGGTCGAGGGCGTGCTGCGCGCCGTCGTCGCGCTGGGGATCATCATCGTGATCGGCGTGGTGTCGGCCCGCTTCGCGCGCCGCAGGCTGGCGTACGAGACGTGGCACTTCATCCACCTGTACACCTACGTCGCGGTGGTCCTGGCGTTCACGCACCAGGTCGCCGTCGGTACGTCCTTCACCTCCTCCTCCGCCGCCACGGCGTACTGGTACGGCGTGTGGGGCGTCGCCCTCGCCGCGGTGTTCACCGGCCGGCTGGTCCTGCCGCTGTGGCGGAACTGGCGCCACCAGCTGCGCGTCTCCGCCGTCGTCGCCGAGTCCGACAACGTCGTCTCCGTCTACGTCACCGGCCGCGACCTGGACAGGCTGCCCGCGCGGGCCGGTCAGTTCTTCCTGTGGCGGTTCCTGACGAAGGACCGCTGGTGGCAGGCCAACCCGTTCTCCCTGTCGGCCGCGCCCGACGGCAACCAGCTGCGGCTCACCGCCAAGGCGGCCGGTGCCGGTTCTGCGGGCCTGCGGCACATCAAGGTCGGCACGCGCGTCTTCGCCGAGGGCCCCTACGGCGCCTTCACCACGATGCACCGCACCCGGCCGGAGGCCGTGCTCATCGCGGGCGGCGTCGGTGTCACCCCGATCCGGGCGCTGCTGGAGGAGCTGCACGGCCACGCGGTCGTGATCTACCGGGTGGCCACGGACCGGGACGCCGTCCTGTACGGCGAGCTGGCCGAGCTCGCCCACGCCAAGGGCGCCGAGCTGCACCTGGTGACCGGCCCGCCCGTCCCCGACCGGCTGGCCCCGGCGGAGCTGACGCGGCTGGTCCCGGACATCACCGACCGGGACGTCTTCCTGTGCGGCCCGCCGCCCATGATGAACGCGTTGATCGGCAGCCTGCGCGAGCTGGGCGTGCCCAGGCAGCAGGTCCACTTCGAGCGTTTCAGCCTGGCCGGCTGAGCAGGACGGGAAAGACAACGTGAAGCGAGCAATACCTGTCCTGGTCCTGAGCGCCGTGGGCCTGATCCCGGTGTGGCGCTACGAGCCGTCGCTCGGCACCGCCACGGAGGCCGCCACCCCGGCCTCGACGCCCTCGGCGTCCTCCTCCGCCGCGTCGGGTTCGGGTTCCGGCAGTACGGTCGTCAAGGGCTCGACCGTGCAGACCGAGAAGGGTCCCGTGCAGGTCGAGGTGACCTTCGAGGGATCGAAGATCACGGCTGTGAAGATGCTCCAGCAGCCGAACCACCCGCAGACCACGGCCGCCGTACCGAAGCTGATCGCCGAGACGCTGGAAGCACAGAGCACGGACATCGACACCGTGTCCGGCGCCACGATCACCAGCGACGGCTACAAGGAGTCGCTGCAGGCCGCCATCGACGCCAAGGGCGCCTGACGTGCACCGCGTCGAGCATGTGATGGGGTTCCCGGTCTCGCTGCGGGTCGACGACGAGCACCTCGGCGAACAGACGGCCGACGCCGTGTTCGCGTGGCTGCGTGAGGTCGACGCCCGGTTCAGCCCGTTCAGGGCCGACAGCGAGGTGTGCCGGCTGGACCGGGGCGAGATCGCGCGGAACGAGGTCGGCGCGGACCTCGCCGAAGTCCTCGGCCTGTGCGAGGAGTACCGGGTCGCCACCGGCGGCGCCTTCGACGTACGGCTCCCCGGGCGCGGGCTCGATCCGTGCGCGGTGGTGAAGGGCTGGTCCGTGCAGCGGGCGGCCGAGCTGCTGAAGGCCGCGGGAGCGAGGCGCTTCGTGCTGAACGCCGGTGGTGACGTGGTCGCCGCCGGCGGGCCCTGGCGGGTGGGGATACGCCACCCGGAACAGGCCGACAAGGTGTGCGTGGTGGCCGAGCTCACCGACGGGGCGGTCGCCACGTCCGCGCGCTACGAGCGCGGCGACCACATCATCGACGGCCGGACGGGGCGGCCGGCGACGGGGCTGCTCTCGTTGAGTGTGGTGGCGTCCTCCCTGACCGTGGCGGACACCGTGGCGACGGCCGCGTTCGCGATGGGCGCGGAGGGCGTCGCGTGGGCCGCCTCGCGGCCGGGCTGCGCGGTGTTCGCCGTGGACGCGGAGCGGCGCGTGTTCCGTACGGAGGGCTTCCCGGTGGCGTCCGCGCAGGCGCGGGCGGCGTGACCGGGTAGGTCGTCGTACCCCGGCTCACCGCGTGTCGGCGACCCAGAGACGCCAGAATAAGGTTAGGCTTACCTAAGTCGAACGCCTCAGGCTTCTCGAAGGGTCTCCATGTCTGCTGCCCCCTGCCCTGAGCCGACGCCCGCCGAGCGTGCCCGCTCGGTGCTGGCGGCGGCCGGCTCGCTCACCGTCACCACCCAGGGCCACCGCGTCGAGCTGATCGGCCTGCACACCGTCGACGCCGCGGCACGGCTGCTCCTGCACAACCCGCCGGACAGCCATCTGGCCGCCGAGCTGGCCGTGGCACCGAAGGGCGATCTCGCCACCCTCGTGGAGTTCACCGACGTCGCCGCCGTCGCCGTGCGCGAGCGCGTGCGCTCCCGGCTGACGCTGGGCGGCTGGCTCAGCGCGCTCGGGCCGAAGAACCTGGTGTTCCATCCGGCCCGGGCCGTGCTCACCGAGGACGCCGGGACGACCGTCATCGGCCTCGACGAACTGACCCTCGCCTCCCCGGACCCGCTGGCCCGGCACGAGGCGGAGATGCTGGCCCGGCTGGACGCGGCCCACGCCCACACCGTGGCCCCGCTCGCCCGGCTGCTCCCGGCCCGGGAACAGCTCGGCGCGACTGCCGTACGGCCGCTGCGGCTCGACCGGCACGGCCTGGTCCTCCGGCTGGAGACGCCGGGCTCCCATCACGACGTCCGGCTGTCCTTCGCCACCTCGGCCACCCACCCGGGAGAGGCGGTGCGTCAGATCCACGCCCTGCTCGCCGAGGCCACCGCCCGCCCGCGCGGCCGTCACCTGCCGACCAGGTCGTAGGGCGCCCCAAAACCGCCGACCTCCGGGCCACTCGCGGAGGCCTTCCCGTCTCCTCCGCGAAGGCGCCCGGAGGTCGGCTCTCACCCTCGGGTCCCCGTCTCCAGACGCTCGGTGGTCCGCATGAGGGAGACCGTGAACGGGTGCTGGGGCTCCGTCAGGACCTGCTGCCCCGGCCCTTGTTCGACCAGCTCACCCGCGTCCAGTACGGCGATGCGGTGCGCCAGGCGTGCGGTGTCGAGGTCGTGGGTGATGAGGACGAGGGACAGGTCGTCGCCCTCCCCGACCAGACCCGCGAGGACGTCGAGCAGGGCCCGCCGGGAGACCGTGTCCAGGCCGGACGTGACCTCGTCGCAGATCAGCACCCGGGGACGGGCGAGCAGGGCCCGGGCGAGGGAGGCGCGCTGGAGTTCGCCGCCGGAGAGTTCGCCGGGGCGGCGGTGGGCCAGGTCCGCCGCCAGGCCGAGTCGGTGCAGGGTGGTCAACGCCTCGCCCGTGGCCGCCCGTTCGTCCACGCCGCGCAGCCGCACCGCCGTACGGGCCACCTGGGTCAGCACGGGCCGGTGCTCGTCGAAGGCGGCTCGGGCGTCCTGGAAGACGTACTGCACGGCGGCGAGTCGGGCCCGGTCGCGGTGGCGCAGGCTGCGCGGGAGCGGTGCTCCGTCGAGCAGGATCTCCCCGTCGTGGTCCCGGTGCAGGCCCGCGAGGCAGCGGGCGAGCGTGGTCTTGCCGCTGCCGGAACGGCCGACCACGGCGAGGGACTCGCCCCGGTGGAGGGTGAGGTGCGGGGCGCGCAGGACGACGGTCCCGCCGTCGTGCACGGCGGTCAGGTCACGTACCTCCAGCACGGGTCGCCCCGTGCCGTCGCTCGCCCCTGCCCGCCCTGCCGCGCGCTGTTCGTCGAGCAGCCGACGGGTCCACTCGTGCCGGGGCGCCGTCCACAGCCGCTCCACGGGGCCGGACTCGACGACCCGGCCCGCGCGCATGACGAGGACCTCGTCGGCGAGGGCGCGGACCACGTCGAGGTCGTGGCTGAGCAGGACGACCGCGATGCCGCGAGCCGCCACGGCGGCCAGCTGCTCGACGATACGGCTCTTGGTCAACGCGTCCTGCCCGGTGGTGGGTTCGTCGGCGACGATGACGCGGGCGCCGAGCAGCAGGGCCTGGGCGAGGACGACGCGCTGCTGCTGACCGCCGGAGAGCTGGTGCGGATGGCGTCTCAACAGAGCTTCGCCGTCCGCGAGTTGGGCTTCGGACAGGGCCCGAAGGACCAGTGCGCGGGCGGCCGCACGGCGTTCGGCGCGGCGCAGGTGGCGGACCTGGGGGCGGGCGATGTCGTCGAGGAGGGCGCCGACCCGGCGGGCCGGGTTGAGGACGGCCGCCGGGTGCTGCGGCACATAGCCCACCGGGCCGTCTCCCGGCCGCCGTACCTCGCCCGTGACCCGGGCGCCGGGCGGGTACTCCCCCAGCAGCGCCAGGCCGGTCGTGGTCTTGCCGCTGCCCGAGGCGCCGACCAGCGCGGTCACCCTGCCGGGCGGCACCCGCACACTCACGCCGTCGACGATCGCACGGCCGTCGATCTCGACGCGCAGGTCGCGGATCTCGGCGACCGCCGCATCCGTCGCTCGGTTCACCGGCGTCGTCCCTTCTTCTCCAGCGCTGCGTCGAAGAGCAGGTTGGTGCCCATCGTCAGCGCCACGATCAGCAGCGCGGGCACCACCACGGCCCAGGGCTGCACCAGCAGTCCGGTGCGGTTGCGGTCGACCATGACCGCCCAGTCGGCGGCGTCCGGTGCGACGCCGACGCCGAGGAACGCGGCCGTCGACACCAGGTACAGCACGCCGGTCAGCCGGATCCCGGCATCGGCGGCGAGGGTGCGCAGCGCGGACCGGCCGACGTACCCGACGGCGATCCGCCACCAGGTCTCCCCCTGCATCCGCAGCGCCTCGACGGCCGGGCGCGCGGCGGCCTCCCCCGCCGCCGCCCGCACGATCCGGGCCGCGTCGGGCACGTTCACCAGCGCCACGAGCAGCGCCAGCCCGACGGCTCCCGGCGACAGCACCGAGGCCACGAGCAGGATCAGCAGCAGCGACGGCACGGCGAGCAGCACGTCCAGCGGCCGCATCAGCAGTTCCTCCAGCCCGCGCAGCCGGGTGAGGGCGCTGACCAGCGCGACCGGGACGGCGACGAGATACGCGAGCGCGGTCGCCGCCAGGGCGGTGAGGACGACCGTACGGCCGCCCAGCAGGACCTGCCGCGCGACGTCACGGCCGACGAAGTCGGTGCCGAGCCAGTGGCCGCCGCCGAGGGTGAAGGAGGTGGCGCGCGGGCCCGGGTCCCCCACGAACAGCGGTCCGAGGAGGGCTAGCACGAGGGGCACGGCGACGACCGCGACACCGAGCCCGAATCGGCGGTACGTCGTCATGCGGCCACCCCCGCACGGGGAGTGAGCCGGTGGGCCACCAGGTCGGCGCCGAGGTTGAGCACGACCGTCAGCACCCCGAACACCACGGCCAGCCCCTGCACCACCGGTACGTCGCGTTCGGCCACGGCGTTGAGGAGGACCGTGCCCAGGCCCGGGATCACGAAGAGGGCCTCGACCACGATCACCCCGCACAGCAACCAGTCGACGGTGCGGGCGAGTTGCTGCGCGGCCGGAGCGAGGGCGTTGGGCAGGGCGTGGGCGTAGCGCACACGGGCGCCGGGGACGCCGTAGCGGCGGGCGTGGGCGGCGTAGGGGGAGGCGAGCGCGTCGACCATGCCGGCCCGGACCAGGCGGGACAGGGAGCACACCGGGCGGGACAGCAGGACCAGCACCGGCAGCACCAGCGCCGCCGGATGGCCGAGCAGGTCGGTGCCGTAGCCGACCGCCGTCGGCGGCAGCCAGGCCAGCTTCAGGGCGAGGACCGTCACCAGCAGCACCCCGAGGGCGAACTCGGGGACGGCGTACACGGCCAGCGTCACCGAGCTGACCAGCCGGTCGACGAGCCGTCCCTCATGGCGGGCGGCGAGCACACCGAGGCCGAAGCCGAGCGGGATCAGCAGGGCGAGGGTGAGCGCGGCCAGGAGCAGGGTCGGGCCGAAGCCGTCGGCGATGTACTGGGTGACCGGGCGGCCGGAGGCCAGCGACGTGCCGAAGTCGCCGTGCAGCAGGCCCGTCGCCCAGTCGGCCAGCCGCTCGTACGCCGGCCGGTCCAGGGCCATCGCCTCGCGGATCGCGGCGATGCGGGCGGGGTCCGGCTGGTCGCCCGCGAGAGCCACGGCCGCGTCGCCCGGCAGCGCCTCGGTGAGCGCGAAGACCAGGAGCACGACGGCTACGGTCTGCGCGACGCCGAGGATCAGTCGCCGGGCGACGAAAGAGCTACTCGCAGTGCCGCGACCGGCCGTCATGCGGCTGCGGCGCCGTCGCGGCCGGTCGCGCCCCGGGGCGGAGCCGCCCCACCACGTTGTCACGCCAGCCACACCTTGTCGAAGCGCGCCCAGTCGAGCGTGTTTGCCGGGGCCTTCGTCTCAACCCCCCTCACCGTGCGGGCCGTTCCGATGATCCAGTCGGCGAAGCCCCAGATGAGGAAGCCGCCCTCGGCGTACAGACGGCGCTGCATCCGCTCGTAGACGGCGGCGCGTTGGCTCTTGTCGCGGGTGGACTGGGCCTGCTGGTAGAGGGCGTCGAAGTCCTTGTGCCGCCACTGGGTGGCGTTGGTGGTGGAGTCGGTGAGGAGGCGCTGCGAGAGATGGGCCTCGATGGGCATGGCGCCGGAGCGGTAGCAGCACAGGGTGCCGTTGTCGAGGATGTCGCTCCAGTAGGAGTCCTTGCTGCCCATCTTCACGTCGACGGTGACGCCCGCCTTGGCGGCCTGGTCGCGGAAGATGCCGGCGGCCTCGGTGAAGCCGGCGGCGACGGCCGAGGTGTCCAGGGTGACCTTCAGCTTCTCGGCGCCGGCCTTCTTCAGCAGAGCGCGTGCCCTGTCGAGGTCCTGCTCGCGCTGCGGCAGGTCGGCGGCGTAGTACTCGTAGCCCTTGCCGAACAGGTCGTTGCCGACCTCGCCGGCGCCGGACAGCGCGCCGTCGACGAGTTCCTGGCGGTCGGCGATCAGGAAGAAGGCCTCACGGACCCGCTTGTCGTCGAACGGCGCCCGGTCGGTCTTCATGCAGAACGCCTGCATGGCGCTGTTGCGCAGTCGCACGATCTCGATCTGGCCGCCGTTCTCGTGGGCGCGGGCGGTCGTCGGGTTGAGCTCGTGCGCGTACTCGACCTGGCCGCCGAGGAGGGCGTTGACGCGGGCGGACTCCTCGTTCGCGACGACGAACTCGATCTCGTCGAGGAGCGGGGCGCCGTCCCAGTAGTCGTCGTTGCGGCGGAAGACGGCGGAGCGGCCGGGGGCGAAGGAGACGAACCGGAAGGGGCCGGAGCCGACCGGCGCGTCGTCGAACCCGGTGGCGTTCTCGGGCACGATGTACGCGCCGAACGCCGCCAGGACGTTGGGGAACTCGGCGGTGGGCCGCTTGAGCACGAACTCGATGCTCCGCTCGCCGGTGGCGCGGCTGGCATCGTGGTCGATGGGTTCCAGGGACGCCTTCGCACGGAACGCCTGCTTCGGGTCGGCGATACGGCGGTAGCTGTAGAGGACGTCCTTGGCGGTGACCGGCCTCCCGTCGTGGAAGCTCGCTTGACGCAGCGTCACCTGCCAGCGGTCGAGCGTCTTGTTGGACTCCCACTTCTCGGCGAGCCGGGGCTGGGCGGAGAGGTCGGCGCCGTAGTCGGCGAGCTTGTCGAAGAGCGCCTTGGCGCGGGCGACGTCGGCGAAGAGGTTGGCCAGGTGCGGATCGAGGGTCTCGCTCGCACCGCCTCCGGCGAACGCGGCACGCAGCCGTCCGCCGCGCTTCGGGGTGCCGGAGCCGGCGGCCGCCTTGTCGTCGGTGCCGCCTGAGCAGCCGACGAGGGCGAGGGCGGCGGCGCCGGAGGTGGCGGCGAGGAAGCCGCGTCGGCGCAGGCCGGGGAAACGTTCGTCGTACATGACTGGTCCTTACTGGTGCTTCGCGTCAGTGGGTGGTCCGGCGCGCGACGACGTGCAGCCGGTCCGCGTCGGTGGTGGTGCCGGGCAACTCGCCCTGCCGCCAGGGGGGTTCGGTGCGCGGGCCGGGCCCGTCGTGCAGTTCGAGCACGTCGAAGCCGTGCGCGGTGAGGAAGCGGCGCAGCTCCTGCGGGAACAGCAGCCGCCAGGCGGAGCGCTGTTCGACCGGCGGTGATCCGTCGTCGGCGCTCCACACGCGCGTACGGCGCAGGAGTTGGGCCGTACGGTCGACGGTCAGGGTGGTCGCCGACCGGAAGGCGATGCCCTGCCAGGTGAAGGCGTTGGCCGTCGGGGTGTCGAGGAGGTCCGTACGGCCCAGGAAGTACGCGCCGTTGCGCATCTCCGCGACCAGCAGCCCGCCCGGCGCGAGGGCCTGGCGGCAGGAGGCGAGGAAGCTGTCGAGCTGGTCGTTGGTGTGGCAGTACAGCAGGGAGCTGTCCAGGCAGACGATCGCGTCGAACCCGCCCAGGTCGAACCCGTGCAGGTCGGCGTGGACGTAGTCGGGGCCGGGATGCCGGGTCCGGGCGTACGACAGCATGGTCTCGGAGATGTCGGCGCCGGTGACCACTCGGCCGGCGGCGTGCAGGTGCGCGGCGTCACGGCCGGTGCCACAGCCCATGTCCAGGACGCGCGGCCCCGCGTCGTACCGGCGCAGGCAGTCCTCCGTCCAGCGTCCGGCGAGCCGGTCGGTGTCGGGGAAGCGGGCCTCGTAGAGGGCGGGGTGGTCGGTGAGGAGGTTGCCGTCGGTCATGCGTGGCTCCGCTCGGCGACCTCGGCGGCCCGTGGCAGCGCCCCGCGCCGGTGCAGCCAGGCCACACCGCCGGCCGACACCAGCCCGATGACGGCGCAGCAGACCCACGGCAGCCTGTCCCCGGTGTCCATGGCCCAGCCGACGACGGCGTTGCCGACAGCCGCGGCGACCCCGGACACGACGTAGAAGATCCCGAAGTACGTGCCGGTCAGCTCGGATCGGCCGAAGCGCGGGATCAGCTCCATCACGAACGGCGACGCGATCATGATCCCGAGGTAGAGCAGCAGCGTGCTGAGCAGAACGGGCACCACGCCCGTCCCGACGGCGGGCGGCAGGAAGGCCAGCCCCATCGACGCGAGTCCGACAGCGATCCAACGCGCCCTGTCGCCACGGGACTTGAGGCTCTTCGTGATCCTCAGCTGAAGCGCCAGATTGGCCACCGTGCCGACGAGGAAGACGATGCCCGCCGCGCCGTCCCAGCCGGTGGCCTCGCGGGCGCCGTCGGGCAGCAGCAGATACAGCTGGTTCTCCAGGGTGAACATGCCGACCATGGCGAGCGCGAAGGCGAGGAAGGCCCGGTTGCCGAGCACCTCGCGCCAGTCCCCGAGGACACCGCTGTTGCCGCTGGGCTCGACCTCGCGCGCGGGCAGCACCATGGCCTGCGCCACGGTGAGCACCGCGAAGATCCCGGCGGCGGTCAGCGCGGACGTACGGAAGTCGACGAGCAGCAGGGCGCTGCCCAGCAGCGGCCCGATGAGCGCGCCAGTCGTGGCGAACACGTTGAACAGCGCGAACGCCTCCGCCTTGCGCTCCCCCGACTCCTGCGCGAGATAGGCCCGCACGGCCGGGTTGAACAGCGCCCCCGCGAGCCCGCTGAGCACGGACGCGGCGAGCAGCACCGCCAGCCCGTCGCCCAGGGCGAACAGCCCGAAGCCGACGGTCCGCAGGGCGCACCCGGCGATGATCACGCCCCGCGCCCCGAGCCGGTCCGACGCCGAGCCGCCGATGATGAACAGGCCCTGCTGGCTGAGGTTGCGTACCCCGAGGACGATGCCGACGACGGCCGCCGACATGCCCAGGTTCTCGCCGAGGTGCGTGGCGAGGTACGGGATGAGGAGGTAGAAGCCGGTGTTGACGCCGAGCTGGTTGACCAGCAGGAGCTGGACGGCGAGCGGGAAGCCGCGCATCTCACGCCACGTCCTCATACGCCGTCACCTCCTCGACTCCCAGGCCGGGTCGCGCACTGGGGCGTACGGTGCCGTCCGCGCCGCCGATCCCCGTCCACGGGTCGCGGGCGAGCAGCAGATGCCCGTCCAGGTCGACCCAGCGGGCACGGTCGGCGAGGTGGACGGCGGGCGCGATGCCGAGGCTGCTGGCGGTGAGGCAGCCGAGCATCAGTTCCGTCCCGCTGCCCTCGATCAGCTCCGCGATCCGCAGGGCCGCTCGGACTCCCCCGCACTTGGCGAGCTTGACGTTGACGCCGTGCACGCGCCCGGCCAGCCGCCGTACGTCCTGCTCGCTCACCGCGTCCTCGTCGGCGATGACCGGCAGCGGCGACTTCTCGGCGAGGGCACCCAGCGCGTCCGGGTCACCGGGCGTCAGCGGCTGTTCGACGGCCTCGACCCCGAGTTCGGCGAAGCGGGGGAGCAACCGCTCGGCCTCGGCGAAGCTCCAGGCACCGTTGGGGTCCAGCAGCAGCCGTGTGCGAGGGGCCGCGTCACGGATGACCCGTACGCGCTCGACGTCGTCCTCGGCGTCGGTCGAGCCCGCCTTCACCTTGACGACCTGGAACCCGCTCGCGGCGAGGCGCCGGGCCTCGGCGGCCGCGTGCGCGAGCGAGGTGATGCCGATGGTGCGCGCGGTGGCGGCGCCGAACGGTGTCGGAGTGCCCACGAGCCGGTGGACGGGCACACCGTCCCGTTTGCCGACGAGGTCCAGCAGCGCTGACTCGACGGCGGCGGTGACGGCGGGCGGAGCGGGCGCGACGGCGTCGCGGGACAGGGCCTCCAGGGCGCTCTCGGGATCGGCGAACCGTTCCAGGCCGACCGCCGAGATCAGCCGGACGAGCGTGTCGGCGTCCAGCCCGTAGTACACGCTGCTGACGGCCTCGCCGTAGCCGGTCACTCCGTCGTGCTCGACGCCCAGCCACACGGCGTCGCGGGCGGTCATGGTGGAGCGGGAGATGCGCAGCGGCTCGGCGAGTTCGAGACGTACGGTGCGCAGGCGGGCCTTCATCGCGTCCTTCCGGGAGAGAGGGGATCGGCGACCCGCGCACACCGCACCCACCCGTTCGCCTCGGCGGCGTACGGATGCGGTATCTCCACGGGCCGGGTGGCGGCCCCGGCGAGGTCGAGGCCGTGGGCGGTGAGGAAGTCGTCGTCGTAGACGGTGCCGAGGTAGCGGTGCGGCCCGTCGGGGAACACGGTGGCGACGACCGCCCCGGGATGCACGCGGGCCGCCCAGGCGGAGACCCTGGCGACCGCGCCGGTGCTCCAGCCGCCGCTGACGAAGCTGCCCCGGGCGAGCCGTCGGCAGCTGTCGACGGCTTCGGCGGGGCCGATCCAGTGGACCTCGTCGAAGGCGTCGTAGGCGACGTTGCGCGGGTGGATGCTGCTGCCGAGGCCGCGCATGAGACGGGGGCGGGCGGGCTGGCCGAAGATCGTGGAGCCGGTGGCGTCGACGCCGATGAGCCGGAGGCCGGGCCAGCGCCGGCGCAGCGGGCCGATGATGCCGGCGCTGTGGCCGCCGGTGCCGACGCTGCACACCAGGATGTCCAGGTGGTCGAGCTGCACGCCGAGTTCGGCGGCCAGTGAGGCATAGCCCGCCGTGTTGTCGGGGTTGTTGTACTGGTCGGGCCAGTAGGCGCCGGGCAGTTCGGCGAGCAGTTCGCGCAGCCGGTCGATACGGGCTGCCTGCCAGCCGCCCTGCGGCGCCGGGCGGTCGACGAGCTCCAGCCGGACGCCGTGCGCGCGCAGCAACTGCCGCATGGACGGCTCCAGTTCACTGTCGCCGACCAGGACGACCGGGTGGCCGAGCACCTGTCCGGCGAAGGCGAGCCCGATGCCGAGGGTGCCGGAGGTGGACTCCACCACCGGGGCGCCGGGCCGCAGTTCGCCGCGCTCCCGGGCGCCGAGCAGCATCGACACGGCGGCCCGTGCCTTCATGCCGCCCGCCGCGAGCCCTTCGAGCTTGGCCCAGAAG
Source organism: Streptomyces sp. NPDC057623 (assembly GCF_042800355.1). NCBI lineage: Bacteria > Bacillati > Actinomycetota > Actinomycetes > Kitasatosporales > Streptomycetaceae > Streptomyces > Streptomyces sp. NPDC057623. The sequence continues at coordinate 135,179 of NZ_JBHVGZ010000004.1, read as the reverse complement.
CCGGGGTGGGCGTGCGGCAGGCCGGCGGTGATCCGGACGACGGGCGTCCGGCCGAGCAGGGTGAGCAACTCCGGGTGGGCGGTGGGACGTACGGCGGTGGCGGTCATCGCGCGCCTCCGGAACACCGGTAGCGGTGGACGGTGCCGGGCCCGCCGTCGAGCCAGAAGAAGGGGTACGGCTCCGCGCACACCGCGCTCACGCCGTGCCCGAGGAAGCGGGGCAGGATCGCGCTGCCGGTCTGCGCGAACATCACCAGCTGCTTGCCGTGCCGCAGCGCGTGCTCGCGCAGGGCCTCGAAGCTGCCGTTGCCCAGGGTCATCCCGGACACCAGCAGCGCGTCACAGCCGTCGGCCGCGGTGAGCGCGTCCACGGCCACCGGCTCTCCCCACTCCGTCACCCCGCCCTTGAGGTCGCACGGGAGGTAGCCGAGCCCACGCGAACGCAGCGCCTCCAGGAGGGAGTTGACGACTCCGACCACGAGCACCGTGGCCCCGCCGGGCAGGTCCAGCAGCTCCACCACGGCCCGCGCGCGGGTCGTGGACTTCGCCAGCGACGATCCGCCCGGCAGCGCGACCGGCTGGGCCCCGTGGGCGGGCGTGTGCGGGGTGACGTGCATCAGGTAGGCGTCCAGGGCGGCGACCCGCACCGCCGCCAGCGGGTGCTCCAGCAGCCGTGCCACGTCGGCGCCCACGCAGTCGTCGAGCGCGCCGTCCGGCAGTTCCCCGGGCTCGACCGCGCACGATCCGACGGCCTCGGCGAGGCGCAGGCTGAGGACCTCGTTGCGGTAGCCGCTGCCGCGCCCGTCGTGCCGTACGGCCTGCCGGGTGGTGAAGGCGACGGCGACGCGCTGGGTGCGGGGGTCGGGGCCGAGGGCGCCCGCGCGGACCTGGGCGACGAGATCGTCGTACGTCCGGCAGGGCGCCGTCGGCGAGGCGCCGGCGGTGGTCATCGGATCACCATCCCCGCGCGCAGCCCGGCCAGCAGGTTCTCGACGCGCTCGCGGGCGCCGGGCCCGTCGGGGTCGCCGGCCATGACGTGGCCCAGGTACTCGTTGTTGCTGCCCGCCGCCTTCACGGCCTTGCCGGGTTCGGCGAGCAGCACCTCCAGCACGTCCTGTTCGTCCGCCAGTCGCCCGGCGTCGAGTGCTTCGAGCGTGCCCGTGCGGTCCGGGACGAGGAAGCCGACGGCTGCACTGCGCAGCCCGGTGTCCGTGTGCCGGAGGTCGGGCCTGCGGCCGAGGGCGACGTCCACGAAGGCGGCGGCGAGGTCGATGCCGGTGACATGGCGTACGAGTTCGGTGATGCGGTTGCCCGCGGGCCGGGGGTTGACCTCGACCACGCGCGGCCCGGCGGAGGTCAGCTTGATCTCGGTGTGCGCCACGACCCCGTCCGTCAGCCCGAGGGCCTTGAGCGCGCCGAGGGCGGTCTGCTCGGCGGCATCGAGGTCGGCGAGCGTCAGGGCGGCGGGGAACATGTGGCCGGTCTCGATGAAGGCGGGCGCTCCGCCGATGCTCTTGTCGGTGACGCCGACCATGTGCACGGCGCCCGCGTACGACACGGTCTCGACGCTCACCTCGGGGCCGTCCAGGAGCTCTTCGAGGAGGACGGCGGGAGCACGGCGCTGACCGCGGGCGTTGACCGGGAATTCGCTCAACTCACGGACCAGCTCGGCGAGTTGGGACTCGTCGTCGACGCGTCGCACATACATGCCCGCGCACAGGTCGACCGGTTTGGCGACGAGCGGATAGCCGATCTCGTGTGCGGCCCGCGCGAGGTCGGCCCATTCCTCGTGCACGGCGAAGCGCGGTCCCGGCAGGCCGGCGTCGGCGAGGACGCGGCGGGTGGCGTCCTTGCGGCAGGCGTTCTCCACCGCCTCGGGCCCGGGCCCGGGCAGGCCGAGGTGCCCGGCGATCCGGGCCACCGTCGGCAGGTAGTAGTCGCAGGAGGTGATCACCCCGTCGAAGGCCAGCACCGAGTGCAGCCGCGCCACCTCGGGCAGCAGGGCGTCCAGGTCGTTGGTGTCGGTCGTGATCACGTTGCGGGCGCCGAGCAGTGGGTGCGCCGCCCCCTCGGGCGCCGAGCGCAGGTAGTGATGCAGGTCACGGGTGAGGAAGGTGAACTCGTGTCCGCCCTCCCGGATCGCCCGTGGCAGCAGCCTGCTCATCGACCCGACCCAGCTCTCTACCACCAGCAGATGAGCCACAACTCCCCTTTTCGTGCCGTGAGTTCAGACGCCAAGGCAGCCCTGGCGCCCCTCGGTCGGAGGGGTGCCGGACTTGACGCGCACACGTTAGCGATAATCATTTTCATTTACTAGCCCGTTCTTACCCAACCCGGGAGTGACCGTGTCCGTCCCACCCCGTCCCACCGCCCTGCTGTGCGCCCTCGTGGCCGCGGCCGCCCTGATCCCCACCGCCGCCCCCGCCTCGGCGACGGCTTCCCTCACCTTCGGCGCCTGCCCGGACTCCGTTCCGGCGCCGCCCGCACCCGACCGCGTGGAATGCGGCCGCCTCACCGTCCCGCTCGACCGGAGCAACCCGTCCGGCCCGCGCATCGAGATCGCCGTCTCCCGGGTCCCCGCCTCCGGCACCCCGGCCGAGCGGCGCGGCATCCTGCTGGTCAACCCGGGCGGTCCGGGCGGCTCCGGGCTCCCTTACGCGGTGACCAAACGCGCCAAGCTCCCCGCGAGCGTGCGGCGTTCGTACGACGTCATCGGCTTCGACCCGCGCGGCGTCGGCCGCAGCACACCGGTCGACTGCGGCGCGATGGGCGGCCTGTTCGCCGGTCCGGGCGCGGACCCGGTGCCGGTGGGCCCGCGAGCGGAGCGGGCGTACCTCACGTCACAGCGCCGCCTGGCCGACGACTGTGCGACGGGCGCGGGCACGGCGGTGCTGCCGTACCTGTCCACCGAGCAGACGGCGTACGACATGGACGCGATCCGCGCCGCGCTGGGCGAGCCGCGGACGAGCTTCCTCGGCGTCTCGTACGGCACCTATCTGGGCGCGGCCTACGCGGCGCACTTCCCGCACCGGGTGGGCCGCATGGTCCTGGACAGCGTGGTCGGGCCCTGGGACTGGTACGACTTCGACGTGGTCCAGAGCCGGGCCATGCTGCGCGCCCGCGCCACGTTCCTCGCCTGGACCGCCGCGCACGAGGAGCGCTTCGGGCTGGGCGGCGGCACGGATGCCGTACGGCGGTCGTATCTGCGGGTGCGCCGGGGCCTCGCCGCCCGCCCGGTCAGCGGCTTCGGCCCGGCGGAGTTCGACCGCGCCGTCTACCGTGCCCTCGGCCGCACCGAACGCTGGACGGGTCTGGCGGACGGGCTGCGCACCTACCTGACCGAAGGGAGCGTGGCCGGCCTGCGCCCCGCGTCCGCCTTCGACAGCCCGGAATCCCGCAACTACGAGGCGGCCAACCGGATCGTGAAGTGCGCGGACGGTCCGGGTCCGGCCCCGCGCGAGATCGTGGCGGACATCCGCCGGATACGGCGGCTCGACCCGCAGCCGGTCCTGACCGGCCTGGAGGCCTCGGCCTGCGCGTACTGGCGGCACCGGCCCGAACGCCGTACGGCGCTGGGCAGTTCGGCCGCGCCGCCGGTCCTGCTGGTCGCGTCCGCGCACGACCCGGTGACGCCCGTCGAGGGCGCCCGGCGACTGCGGGATGTGCTGCCCGGTTCCCGGCTGGTGGTCCTCGACGACGACTACTCGCACGGCGTGTTCGCCAGCCGGGGGAACGGGTGCGTGGACGGCACGGTGGCCGCGTATCTCGTCGACGGGACGGTGCCGGAGACGGATGCACGGTGTGCCGGACCGGGGTTGCCTACGCCGGCACCGGCCAGCCCGTCCGGAGTTTGAGGACGAGGCCCGTTCCGGGCGTCACGGCAACGGCTGCTCCGTCCAGATGATCTTGCCGTTGGGGGTGTACCGCGTCCCCCAGCGCTCGGTGAGCTGCGCGACGAGGAACAGGCCCCGGCCGCCCTCGTCCGTACTGCGCGCGCGGCGCAGCCGGGGTGAGGTGCCGCTGCCGTCGGAGACCTCGCAGATCAGCGCGCGGTCGCGGAGCAGGCGGAGCTGGACGGGGCCGGTGGCGTGGCGGATGGCGTTGGTGACCAGTTCGCTGGCGATGAGCTCGGTGGTGAAGGCCAGGTCCCCCAGGCCCCAGGCGGCGAGCCGGTCGGTGACCGCGGCGCGGGAGCGGGAGACGACCGCCGGGTCGCTGGGCAGGTCCCACTGGGCCACGTGGTCGGCGGCCAGGGTGTGGGTGCGGGCGACGAGCAGCGCGACGTCGTCGCCGGGGCGGGCCGGGAGCAGGGCGTCGAGGACGGCCTCGCAGGTCTCCTCCGGAGGGCGCCCGGCCCGGGCCAGGACCGCCCGCAGCAGGTCGAGTCCGGCGTCGATGTCCCGGTGCCGGTCCTCGACCAGACCGTCGGTGTACAGCACGAGCTGGCTGCCCTCGGCCAGTTCCAGCTCGACCGTCTCGAAGGGCAGGCCGCCCAGGCCGAGGGGCGGACAGGAGGGCAGGTCGACGAACTCGACCGTGCCGTCGGGGGCGACGACCGCGGGCAGGGGGTGCCCGGCGCGGGTGAGGGTGCAGCGCCGGGACACCGGATCGTAGACGGCGAAGAGGCAGGTGGCTCCGACGATGCCGGAGTCGGGGGTGCCCTCCGCCGCCCAGCCCTCGCCCCGGTCGAGCCGGCCGACCAGGTCGTCGAGGTGGGTGAGGAGGTCGTCGGGCGACAGGTCCAGGGAGCAGAAGTTGTGCACGGCGGTGCGCAGCCGGCCCATCGTGGCGGCGGCGTGCAGCCCGTGCCCGACGACGTCGCCGACCACGAGCGCGACCCGGGCGCCGGACAGCGGGATGACGTCGAACCAGTCGCCGCCGACGCCGGCCTGCGCGGGCAGATACCGGTACGCGACCTCGACGGCGCTCTGCTCGGACCGGCCCCGCGGCAGCAGGCTGCGCTGGAGGGTGAGGGCGGTGTTGTGTTCCCGGGTGTACCGGCGGGCGTTGTCGATGCAGATCGCCGCGCGGCCCGCCAGTTCCTGGGCGAGGGAGAGGTCGTCGTCCTCGAAGGAGGCGGGCTGGAGGGAGCGGTAGAAGCTGACCACGCCGAGGGTCGTGCCCCGCGCCCGCAGCGGCACCGTGATCAGGGAGTGGATGCCCGCCGCCAGCACCCGTTCCAGCCGCTCCGGGTCCTGCGCGATCCAGCCGCCCGCCTCGGCGAGGACGGGTTCCAGCACGGACTGCCTGGTCTCCAGGGAGCGGGCCTGCGGCGTGGACGGCACGTACTCGACGGTGTCGCCGACGTCGTACAGGTTGTGGGGATCCTTGCGTACGGATCGGATGGCCACCCGGCGCAGCGCGGTCCGGCCGCCGAGCTCCTCCGGTTCCTCGCCGCGCAGCACCGGGTCGGGCAGGTCGACGGCGACGAAGTCGGCGAACCGGGGGACGGTCACCTCGGCGAGTTCCTCCGCGGTGCGGGTGACGTCCAGGGTGGTGCCGATCCGCACGGTCGCGTCGTGCAGCAGCTCCAGACGCCGCCGCGCCAGCACGGCCAGCCGCCCGACGCCGGGCTCACCGACGAGCAGCAGCCAGCCTTCGGCGCCGACACCGTGTCCGTCCGGTTCGGCCGGGCCGGGGGCCTGGGGCTCCGGTACGACGGTCCCGACGGTGCGGGTCACGGCGGGCGGGGGTGCGGCGGGCGCCGGGATGTCTTGTCGCGGGGTCGGTGCGGGAGGGCGCGGCGCGGTGGTGGGTGCGGCGGGCGCCGGTTCCGTGGCTGTCGCGGCCCGCCCGGCGGACGTGTTTTCCGTGCCCCGCGCGGACAGCGGCGACGGCGCGACGTGGCGCAGGCGGGGGCCGCCGAGGACGCGGGCCTCGACCGCCACGCCGATCTCCCCGGCCTCGCCCGTGACCTGGCGGCGCAGCAGGGTGGCCGTCCGGCCGCTGGGCAGGGCGACTTCGTCGAGGGTGCGGTGCGGCGAGGCGAGGAGTTCCTCGGCCTTCGCCCGCAGCACGACCAGATCGAGCCGCGGCAGGGCGGCGACACCCCCGTCCGGACCGGACGACAGCCCCTCGGGCTGTTTCGGCCAGGTCTGCGGATGGCCGTCGGCCCGGCGGTACGCGGCGAGCAGCGCGCGCTCACGCCGGGTGGCCTGGTCCAGCAGCCGGGCCTCGATGCTCCGGGCGGCCTCCCGCACCGTGCGCACCATGGCCGGGTCGCCCTGGTCGCGCAGGCAGGTGAGGTCGAGTACGGCCTCGATACGCCCGCTGAGCGGGTCACGGACGGGCGCGCCCGCACAGGCGAAGGGTTGCAGGCAGTCGGCGAAATGCTCACGGCCCGATACGTAGACGGGGCCGCGCTCGACCAGGGCGGTGCCGACGCCATTGGTGCCCACGACCGTTTCCGAGGCGTCGAAACCGGGCGCGAACCGCACCTCGTCGAGGCGCTCGCGCAGCCCTGGGTGACCCCCGAGCCGCCGCACCATCCGGCCCCGCCCGTCGCAGAGGGCGACCGCCATGCCGAAGTCGGCGAGGGACGCGGTCAGGTCGTTCAGGACCGGGTCCGCGGCATGCAGGAAGTGGTCGTCCAGCGTCACGTCCGCGCGGTAGGGGACCAGCAGCCGACGCGGCTCCAGCCCCGCGGAGCGGCACCGTTTCCAGGAGTCGAGCACGGAGTCCCGCACGTCCGACTCGATGAGGGAGCCGGCCAGGAAACGTTCATGGGCATCGACGAGGCCGCCGATGTCGTCCCAGGTGACGGACAACGAGATCACTTCCTCGCCCGAGCGGCCCCGGCCGCGCGCCGCGAGTCGCCGGCGGACCGGCGAGGGCCTCCAGGCGATATCACCCTAGACCTGCGTGATGCCCATCACAACAGGACTATTGCCCGAGTACCGGGCGCGGGCGCCGCGCAGGCCAACACCGCCGCAGCGCGGAATACTTGGCCGTATGCGGTTCTGGCGGTGCGTGGCCCGGGCCGGCGCCGGGCTGGTGCTGGTGGCCGCCGTCGGCTGTACCGGAGGCGGTGACGGCGAGGCGGGGCGCACCCGGTCGCCGGAGTCGAGCCGCGCGACTCCGAGCGCGACGCCCACCGCCACCCCCTCCCCCACGCCCGCCGACCCCGTCTCCCTCCCGGCCCTGATCCAGCGCGAACACCACGGCTCCGGCCTGCGACTCGGTGCCGTACGGCTGCGCACCGACGCCTACACGCAGTACGCCGTCACCTACCGGTCCAACGGGCTGACCATCTCCGGGATCATGAACGTCCCGCGGGGCGAGGGCCCCTTCCCGGCGCTGGTCCTGGCACACGGCTATATCGACCCGGACGTGTACACGACCGGTCGGGGCATGCCCCGGGAGCAGGACCTGCTCGCCCGCAACGGCTACGTCGTCCTGCACACGGACTACCGCAACCACGCGGGCTCCGACGACGACCCCGACAACGACGTCAACCTGCGGCTCGGCTACACCGAGGACGTCATCACCGCCGTACAGGCCCTGCGGTCCGCCGCCCGGCCGAACGTGGACGACGAGCGGATCGGGCTGCTGGGGCGGTCGATGGGCGGCGGGGTCGTGTACAACGCGCTGGTCGTGGAGCCCGGCCTCGTCGACGCCGCCGTCGTCTTCGCGCCGGTCAGCTCGCGCCCGCAGGAGAACATCGACCGGTTCCAGCGGCCCGAGGGGGACCCGCTCGTCGAGGAGATCGAGGCCGCGCACGGCACCCCCGAGGAGAACCCCGGGTTCTGGCGCCGGGTCTCGCCGGTCACCTATGTCGACCGGGTCACCGAGCCTTTGCTGGTCCACCACGGCACCGCCGACGACACCTGCCCCCTGGCCTGGTCGAGGAGCACCGTCGCCGCGTTCGAGGCCGCCGGGAAGGACGTGGAGCTGCGGACGTACGCGGGCGAGGGGCACACCTTCGGGCCTCGGTGGCCGGACTCCATGGACGCCACGATGGCGTTCTTCGAGCGCCACCTGGGCTGAGCGCCCGTTTGTGACGCACCACGCACAGCCGACCGTAAGTTTTTTCCCTCGGCGATGATTGTTTCGCGCGTCCCGTCCGTACCTCCTGGAGTACTGAGCCGTTCATCTCTGGAGGCACGATGCCCATCTCGCGCCGCATGGTAGGAACCGTCTTCGTGGGAGGCGCCCTCGTCCTGACCCTCTCCGCCCTCGCCTACCCCGCCATGCTGGGCGTGGAGACCACCTCCGCCAATCAGGACCGCGTCATCGCCAACACGCAGTACGGTCCGCTGACCGAGGCCGACCGGGACTTCGTGGTCAAGGTCCGCGCGGCCGGCCTGTGGGAGCACCCGCTGGGCATGATGGCCATGCAGCGGGGCACCACCCCGGCGATGAAGGAGGCCGGCGAGCACCTGGTCGTCGGACACGCCCGGCTCGACCTCGCCTGCCGCAAACTCGCGTCCGAGCTGAACATCACGCTGCCGAACCAGGCCAGCCCGCAGCAGCAGCAGTTCGTGGCGACCGTGGACTCCAAGACGGGCAAGGAGTTCGACGCCACCGGTGTCGCCATCATGCGGGTGACGCACGGGCAGATCTTCCCGGCCATCGCGAAGATCCGGGGCACCACGCAGAACACCTTGGTCCGTCAGCTGGCCGACCTGGCGAACGACACCGTGCTCGACCACATGACGGTCCTGGAGAAGACGCAGCTGGTCAACTTCGACGCCAACAACTTCCAGCAGACCACGCCGCCGAAGCTGCCCAAGGACCAGATGACGCCGCCCGCGCCCCAGCCGGGCTCGCCGGTGCTCACGCTTGCCATCCCCAAGGGCCTGGAGGACCTGAACACCGCGTCCCCGTCGGCGCTGCCGAGCGCGGACGTCAAGTGACGCGGGCGGCGCCCCGGAGTCCCACCACGGGTTCCGCCGGGGCGCCGCCACCCGCGGTGGGCCGCCGTGTCAGCCCGTCTTCCACCCCCACGGGGTGTCCAGCCGCTCCCACTCCGCGCCCCACTGCTCCAGCCGCCGCCGCTCCAGCCCCAGCCGGACCACCCAGGCCGACCCCAGCACGAGACCGGCGCTGCCCGCCCCGGCGAGGATGCCGCCGGCGATCGAGTGCAGTGTCATCTCGCTCTCGGAGAGCGGCTCGTTGGCGACGACGCCGTTGCGGTCCGTCCACACCTCGATCTTGCTGCCCGCATGCGTCCCGGGCGGTACCCGCGCCTCGTCCGTGTGGACCGTGCCGCCCGGGTCGGTCCAGCGGACGGGCGTCCACACGAGATGGTCGGTGGTGACCCGCGAGCCCCCCGGATCCTCCGCCTCCTTCACGAGCACAGCCGTCACCCTGCGGCTCTCGGCGCGCTGCTGCTCCGCGGAGGCGACCACCGCGTCCGCCGCCGCCCGGCCCGCGAACACGGCGCCGACCAGCGCGAACAGCCATGCGCACAGCACGATCCAGCCCTCGATGACGTCACTGCGCCGCCTCAGCGGGCTGCGCCGCCACCGCCACAGCCGCACTCTCGGGCACCCGGACACAGCCATGTCGACACCCCCTTGAGCACCGACAGCACTCTTCCAGTGTGCGCCCACCCGCCCTCGGACGCGCGCGGTCCGGCCCCTCGGCCCGCAGGCTCGGCTCGCGGCGCCATTGAATGAAGCATTCAGCATCCCTAGCATCCTCCGATGGATACATTCATCCATCCCGGGAGGGACCCGTGCTTCCAGCCGTTCGTGTCAGACGCCCCCGGCACCCGCTGATATCGGCCACCGCCGCCCTGCTCCTGGCCCTCGGCCTCACCGCACCAGCCACGGCCGCCACCGCGCCCGAGCCCCGCACCCGCGCTCCCCAGGTGTGGCCGACGCCGAAGAGCATGCACACCGGCCCGGCGCGGCTCACTGTGCCGGACCGGGTCGTCGAGGTGGTCGGCCCGCGCACCGACCCCGCCGCCCGACGCCTCGTCGAATCCGTCCTGCGCGACGCCGGCGCCGAGCACATCGTCACCGTGCCCGCCGGCGAGAAGCCGCCTCCCGCCGGCCTCACGGTCCACGTCGGCGGCCCCGAGGAGAACTCCGCGACCGCGGCGGCGCTGAAGGAACTGCGGGCCAAGTCCCCGGCCGGCCTGCCCTCCGGCGGCTACGTCCTGGCCGCCGGACGCGCCCACGGCCGGGCCCTCCTCGCCCTCTCCGGCGTCGACACCACCGGCACCTTCTACGCGGCCCAGACCCTGCGCCAGCTCGTCACCGGTCACCGCCTGCCCACGGTGACCGTCCGCGACTGGCCCACCGCGGGCCTGCGGGGAGTGATCGAGGGCTTCTACGGCACCCCGTGGTCGCACGCCGAACGCCTGGCCCAGCTGGACTTCTACGGCCGTACGAAACAGAACGTCTACGTCTACTCCCCCAAGGACGACGACTACCTCCGCGCCCGCTGGCGCGACGCCTACCCGCCCGCCGAACTGACGAAGCTGAGGGAACTGGTCGACCGGGCGCGCGCCAACCACGTCCGCTTCACCTACGCCCTCTCCCCCGGCCTCTCCGTCTGTTACTCCTCCGACGCCGACGTCAAGGCGCTCACCGCGAAGTTCGACTCGCTGTACGCCATCGGGGTGCGCTCGTTCGCGATCCCGCTCGACGACATCAGCTACACGAAGTGGAACTGCGCCGCCGACGAGGCGGAGTTCGGGACCGGCGGGGGCGCGGCCGGTACCGCGCAGGCGCGTCTTCTCAACACGGTATGGCGGGAGTTCACCGCGGACCACACCGGCCTGAAACCCCTGGAGATGGTCCCCACCGAGTACTCCGACCTCGCCGACTCCCCCTACAAGAAGGCGCTGCGCGAGAAGCTCGACGCGTCCGTGGTCGTGGAGTGGACCGGCGTCGGCGTGATCGCGCCGGCCATCACCGCCGAGCAGGTGAAGCAGGCCCGCGAGGTCTACGGCCACCCGATCCTGGTCTGGGACAACTACCCGGTCAACGACTACGTCACCAGCCGTCTCCTGCTCGGCCCCTACACCGGCCGCGAGCCCGGCGTGGCGAGCGCCTCGGCGGGAGTGACCGCCAACCCGATGGTCCAGGCGGAGGCCAGCCGGATCGCCCTGTTCACCTCGGCGGCGTATCTGTGGAACCCGGACGCGTACGACCCCCGGGCCGCGTTCCTCGCCTCCGTACGGGACCTCGCCGGGCCGGGCGCCGCCAAGTGGCTGCGGATCTTCGCCGAGAACAACTACTCCTCCCAGCTCGACACGACCGAGTCCCCGACCCTCACCCGGCTGATCGCCGTCTTCCGCACGGCCTACGAGCAGGACAGCGGCCTCGACCGGGCCGCCGCCGCGCTCCAGGGCTACTTCGCCGACATGGCCGCCACCCCGGACCGGTTGCGCGCCCGGCTCGACAACGCCCGGTTCCTCGACGAGACCTCCGCCTGGCTCGACAAACTCGGCCGCTACGGCGGCGCGGGCGAGACCGCCGTACAGCTGCTGCTCGCCCACAAGGAGGGGGACGCGGAAGCCGTCACCCGGTACTGGACCGAGCTGAGGGCCGAGCGCAAGGCACTGGACGCCGTGCCCGAGCAGGTCTCCCCTGGCGTGATGGACCAGTTCCTCTACACGACGATGCTTCGGACGGCACCCGACCCCGGCGTCGACGCCTCCTTCTCCCCCGACGCGCTGTCGCTGCGGCCCGGGGCCTCCGCCACGGTCACGCTCGACCTGTCCGACGCGCGAACCGGGACCGTGAACTGGAAGCTCGACGTGCCCGACGGTGTCACCGCCACGCCCGCCGAGGGCACGGTGACCGGACCGGCCTCGGTCACCGTCACCCTCACCGCCGCCACGGCCGCGACCGAAGGCGTCCGCTCCGTCGTCGTGTCGGGGGCGGGGCTGCTCGATCGCGCCCTGCCGGTGCGGGTCACCGACGGCGCCGGTACGCCGCGAGCGCTGACCGCCGACTTCAGCGGCGCGTCGGTGAGTTCCATCGACCTCTCCACCAGAACCACCGAGAACATCGCGGTCGGTGACAACCCGGGCGAGGTCGTCGTGAGCGCCGACGGCCGTACCGCGTACGCCGCCAACCAGGGCTCGAACACGGTCAGCGTGATCGACGTACCGGGCGGCAGGGTCACCGCCACGGTCGCCGTCGGCCGGGTTCCCGCCGGACTCGCGCTCACACCGGACGGCGGCACGCTGTGGGTGGCCAACTACACGGACGGCACGGTGCAGCCCGTGGACACCGGCACCCTGAAGGCGGGCACACCCGTCCCCGTCGGCGACGGTCCGGAGAACATGGCGGTCACGCCCGACGGCAGGACGCTGTACGTGGCCAACATCCACGACAACACGGTCAGTCCCGTCGACCTGGCCACCGAACCGGCCGCCGGCCCGGCCATTCCCGTCGGCCCGCGTCCCTTCAACGTCGTGGCCGCGCCCGACGGCAGGACGGTGTACGTGTCCAACTCCGGTGGCTCGACGGTGACTCCGATCGACACCGCGACGAACGACACCGAGCCGACGCTGCTGGTCACCGGCCAGGCGTACGGGCTCGGGCTGTCCCCGGACGGGCGGACGCTGTGGGTCAGCCCCAGTACCGGGGACCACGTCACGCCCGTGGACACCGTGACCGGCGCGCCCGGCGCCGAGGTCACGGTCGGGAGGTCCGCCTTCGACGTCGGCCTGGACTGGGACGGCGCCACGGCCTACGTCACCACGGCGGACGGAAACGGCCTGGTCCCGGTCGACACCGCGTCGGGCACCGCCGGGGTGCCCCTGCGGACCGGCGCCTATCCGCTGGCCGTCGCGCTGACGCCGGTACCCGTGGAGTGATCAGCTCGCGGTACGCCGGATCCGTCCGGCGTACCGCTTCTCCAGTTCCAGGTTGCCCTCGAAGCCGCCCGGCACGTTGGCCGAGACGTACACCGGCGGTCGCTCCCCGGCGGCGAGGAGCAGACCTGAGGCCTCCGCGACCGCCATCTGCACCAGCAGCACACCGGTGAGCGTGGACAGGGCGCACACCGCGCCGCCGGTGGGCAGTTCCAGCAGCGCGTCGCCGGGCGGGGCCGCGTTGTCGAGGACGACGTCCGCCAGGTCGGCGAGCTTCTTGCCACTCGCGTGTCCCGCGGGGACGGCACGGGTGTGGGCGAGGGAGGTGATGGCCAGGATCTTGTGCCCCTGCTCCTTGGCATGCAGGGCCATCTCGACGATGACGTTGTTGACGCCGGAGTTGGAGATGATGACGAAGAGGTCCTGGGTGTGCGGGGCGGCCAGCTCGTAGAGCCGGGCGGCCACACCGGGCCGGCGCTCCAGGAGCGGGTCGTCCAGGACGCTCGGTGCGTCACCGCCGTACAGGACGAGGTCGGCGATGCTCAGCCGGTTGGTGGGCACCAACCCGCCCGCCCGGCCCGCGACTTCGAGGACCATCGCCTGGGAGTGGCCGGTGCCGAAGGCCTGGATCACGCCGTCCGCCCGTACGCAGTCGGCGATGAGTCCGGCGGCACGGGCCACCTGGTCGCGGGCGGACTCGGTCAGGCGGTCCAGGACAGCCATGCTCTCGCGCGCGAAGCGCCGGGCGCTCACAGACTCGTCGGACACGGGTCACTCCCCACTGACGGGCCCACCGGGCCTGATGGATTGAGCCTGATGGATTGAACCACCCTGTACTCCTGCATCGATGAATCAATAAATCACACACCGCACGGTACGGGCAATGAGCCCTCGCCCTGCGCCCGAGGTCGCCCCCATCTCGGTCCTGATCTCGGTCCTGGTATTCAACCTGTGTGGCAAACGGTGGCTGCTACCTTCTTTCCATGCCCCCGACGGACGTCACCACACTGATCCGCACCGAGCTGCCCCGGCTGGCCGGTTCCCTGCGCAAGGTAGGCGAGCTGATCCTGGAGGATCCGGCCGCCGTCACCCACTGCTCGGCCGCCGAGCTGGGCCGCCGCACCGGCACCTCCCAGGCGACGGTGACCCGGTTCTGCCGGGCCATCGGGCTCGACTCCTACCAGCATCTGCTGATCGAACTGGCCCAGGAGCGCGGCCGCGGCGAGGTCTCCGACTGGGGCAGCGCCGAGATCGGCCCCGACATCTCACCGGACGACAGCCTGGAGCGGGTCGTCCAGGTCGTCGGCAGCGCGGATCTGCGCGCGATCCAGCAGACCATCGAGCGGATCGACCTGGACGCCCTCGAACGGGCGGCCCAGGCCCTGGCCCGGGCCCGCCGTATCGACGTGTACGGCGTCGGCGGCAGCGGGGCGGTCGCCCAGGAGACGGAGACGCGGCTGTTCCGCATCGGCTGCCAGGTCCGGGGCTGGACCGAGGTGCACGGGGCGGCCACCTCCGCGGCCCTGCTCACCCCGGCCGACGTGGCGATCGGCATCTCCCACTCCGGGGCCACGCGCGAGACCCTCGAACCGTTCGAGATGGCCAAGGAGCGGGGCGCCACCACCGTCGCCATCACCACCGACCCGCGCTCGCCGCTGGCCAAGGCCGCCGACATCCGGCTCATCTCGGCCACCTCGGAGACCAGCTTCCGCACCGGCAGCATCGGCGGCCGGCACTCCGTCCTGATGATCGTCGACTGTCTCTACGTCCGGGTCGGCCAGGTCTCCTACCAGCGCGCCAGCGCCTCGCTGGCCCTGACGGACCACATCACGCCGCGGCACGCGGTGAAGAACCGCCGGGCTCGCTGAGCCTGGCCCGGAGTGTATGGATGAACCACCTGAGAACCATATAGGTGGTTGTTTGAATCATCCCGTTGCGCCAGGATGGGGCTCCCCACGAGCACTCGTAGGAGCCCCATGCGCGTCATCTCTGTCGAGCCGACCGAGCTCTTCGTCGGTTCCGAGGACCAGCCGCACCAGGTGGTGGCCGTCGAGATCGGACATGACCCGGGCCGCGCGGTCCGCCTCACCGTCGAGGGACCGGGCGTCCACGGCACCGCCGAGGCGACCGCGGGGGACGACGGCACCGTACGCGCCGAGATACCGGTGACGACCGACCTGGCCCCCGGCGACCGCACGCACATCAGGGTCACGGCCGAGGACGCCGACGACCCGGCGCGCGCTGCCGAGCACTCCGCCGCGTTCACGGCCGCCGAACCGGGCTGGACCATGTTCATGGTCAGCCACTTCCACTACGACCCCGTCTGGTGGAACACCCAGGCCGCCTACACCGAGACCTGGGACGTCGCCGACGACCCCGCCACCACCGGACTGCCCGCCCGCACCTTCGACTCACGCGGCCAGTCGGGCATGAGCCTGGTCCGCGCCCACTGCGATCTGGCGCGGCGCGACCCGGCGTACACCTTCGTGCTCGCGGAGGTCGACTACCTCAAGCCGTACTGGGACGCCTTCCCGGAGGAGCGCGCCTTCCTGCGCCAGCTGATCCGCACCGGCCGCGTCGAGATCATGGGCGGCACCTACAACGAGCCGAACACCAACCTCACCGGCGCCGAGGCGACCGTACGCAACGCCCTGTACGGCGACGGCTTCCAGCGCGGGATCATCGGGGCGTCGCCGGAGACGGCCTGGCAGCTGGACGCGTTCGGGCACGATCCGCAGTTCCCCGGGCTGATGGCGGACGCGGGGGTCAGCTCCAGCTCCTGGGCGCGCGGGCCGTTCCACCAGTGGGGGCCGACCCTCTCCGTGTTCGGCGAGGAGCCGCGGGACCCGAACCGGATGCAGTTCCCGGCGGAGTTCAGCTGGATCGCCCCGTCCGGGCGCGGACTGCTGACCGCCTACATGGTCAACCACTACGGCGCCGGCTGGGCGATCGACAACGCGCCGAACCTGCCCGAGGCGGAGGCGGCCGCGCTCAAGCTGTTCAAGGGGCTGAAGCAGGTCGCGCTCACCCGCAACGTGCTGCTCCCGGTCGGCGGTGACTACGCGCCGCCGTGCCGCTGGGTGATGGGCATCCACCGGGACTGGAACGCCCGTTACGTCTGGCCGCGCTTCGTCAGCGGGATCCCCCGGGACTTCTTCGCCGCCGTCCGCGCGCAGCTGGACGCCGAGGGCCGCAAGGCGTCCCCGCAGACGCGGGACATGAACCCGGTCTACACCGGCAAGGACGTCTCCTACATCGACACCAAGCAGGCCCAGCGCCACGGCGAGACGCTGCTCGCGGACGCGGAGGCCTGGGCGACGCTCGCCTCGCTGGTCACCGGCCACCCCTATCCGGACGCGGCACTCGACAAGGCATGGCGGCAGCTGATCTACGGCGCCCACCACGACGCCATCACCGGCTCGGAGTCCGACCAGGTCTACATCGACCTGCTGACCGGCTGGCGGGAGCTGTACGACCTGGCCGGGGCCGTGCACGCCGACGCGACCGACGCCCTGGCCCACCGGGTCGCCCCCCTGCCGGGCGGCACACCGGACCTGGTGGTCTTCAACGCGGCGACCTGGGAGCGGCGGGACGTCCTGGCCGTCGAGGACCCGGGACTCGTCCCGCTGGACGACACCGGCCTGCCCCTGCCCGCCGTACGGGAGGACGGCGAACTCCGTGTCGTCGTACCGCAGGTGCCCGGCATGGGCCTCAAGGCGCTCCCGCTCGCCGACGGGACCGTCCCCGGGTGGACGCCCGACGAGGGCGCCACCACCATCCGCAACGAGTTCTACGAGGTCACGGTCGATCCCGCGCGCGGCGGCGCCGTCAGCAGCCTGCGGGCCCTGCCGGAGGGCGGCCGGGAACTCCTGCGCCCCGGCGACATCGGCAACGAGCTGGTCGTACAGGAGGAGTACCCGAGACACCCCCGTTTCGGCGAGGGCCCCTGGCACCTCACGCCGACCGGCACGACCGCAGCCCGCAGCCGGGACGTCACGGCGGACATCGATGTCGAGCACTCCCCCGCCGGATCCCGGATCACCGTCCGCGCCGACCTCGGCCTCTTCCGCTACACGCAGCGGCTCACGCTCTGGAAGGGCGTCGACCGCCTGGACGTCACGACGACCGTCGACGGCTACGACGGTGCCGACCGTCTGATCCGGGTCCGCTGGCCCTGCGACGTGCGCGGCGGGCTGCCGGTGCACGAGGTGGCCGACGCGGTGATCGGGCGCGGGTTCGGGTTCGTGGAGGTGGACAGCGAGCGGTTCCCGTGGACGCTGGACAATCCGGCCAACACCTGGTTCGGGCTGGGGTCCACCGCGCGGGTCGCGGTCGCCGACGGCTCCGGCGGGCACCTGGGCGAACGGTCCATCGGTGTCGCCGAGCTGGTGTACGCGTCCTGGGACGACGCCGGTGAGCTGGGCACCGCGCTCGCGGCGGCCCTGGTGCGCGTGGGTGTGACCGCGACCTCGACGATCGCCGGCGGCCCGCGCTACGGCGACCTGGAGATCGACTCCAACCTGCCCGACATCCGGATCGCGGTCGGCGCGCCCGAGCGCAACTCCGTGGTCGCCGAGGCCCTCGGCTGGGACCCGGCGGCGGGGCGCGAACTGCGGCGCCAGCTCGCCGAACGGGGGGTGGCCGCCGTCTGGGTCGCACCGCGCGCCTCCCTGCGGGAGGAGTGGGTGCCCGGCGCCGACCTGCGCGACCTGGAGCGGCTGCCGCTGCTGGTGGTGGCGGGCGCCCGGCCCGAGGACGACGCCAAGGCCGTGGACGCGCTGATCGCCGACCTGGACGACGCGGTCGTCGGGGCCACGGCGGCGGGGGGCGGCGAGGCGCTGCCGCCGGGGGACGCCTGGGACGGGCGCAGCTTCGCGGTCCTGAACCGCGGAACGCCCGGGTGTGTGGTGACCTCGTCCGGCGACCTCTACATGTCCCTGATGCGCTCCTGCACGGGCTGGCCCTCCGGCATCTGGGTGGACCCGCCCCGGCGCACGGCTCCCGACGGCTCCGCCTTCCAGCTCCAGCGCTGGTCCCACACGTTCGAGTACGCCGTGGTCGCGGGCGCGGGCGACTGGCGGGAGCTGCGGCTGCCGCAGGCGGGACACGCCTTCAACCATCCGCTGACGGGACGGGTGCGGCGGACGGCGTCCGAGGACGCGGTGCTGCCCAGGAAGGCCGTGCTGCTGGGCCTCGAACCCTCCGGCGAGGTCCTGCTCGACGCCCTCAAGCCGGTCGGGTCGCCGCTCGCCCGGGGAAGCGTGGCGACGGCGGATCCCGGGCGCGGGGTCGTCGTGCGGGTGCACGAGGTGAACGGGCGGCCGGTGCGGGCGCGGGTGCGCGGGCCACGCGCGTGGACGGACGGCGCGCGGGCGGACGTGCTGGAGAGGCGCGGGGAGCCGCTGGCGCCCGGCGACCAGGGGGCACTGGACCTTGACCTGACCGGCTTCGAGGTGGCGACCGTCCTCGCCACGACGGACGCGGAGACGGCACCCGGCCAGGGCGTCGCCGCGCACGAGCCCGCGCAGCCCGTCCCCACCCGCTACTGGCTCCACAACTCCGGCCCCGCCCCGCGCGGCAACCTGCCGGTCGCGGTCTACGTCTCCCCGGCCACGCTCACGCTCTCCGGCGGTCCGGTCACGGCGACGGTCCGGGTCGGCTCGGAGCTGACCGACGCCCCGGTGTCGGGCACGGTGAGCCTGCACGTCCCGCCCGGCTGGTCCGTCGAGCCGCCCGAACTGCCCTACGCCCTGGGCCCCGGCGGGTTCACGGTGGCCGAGGTCACGGTGACACCACCGCCCGGCGCCGAGCCGGGGCGGCACTGGCTCGCCGCCCGGCTGCCGTACGGCGGGCAGACGTACGAGGACGTGGTGGCGCTGGACGTGCCGGACGGGGCGCCGGGCCCCTCACTCGTGACCGAGCTGGGAGTCGAGCGGGTGAGCGTACGCCGGGGTGAACGCGTCCGGGTTCCGGTGACCCTGCGCAACCCGACCCGGGGCCCGGTCAGCGGCACGCTCTGGGCCGTGTCCTCCTGGGGCACCTGGACGGGCGTGACCCCCGGCATCCAGGGGTTCACGGTGCCCGGCGGCGAGCAGTTGGAATGCGCGATCGAGGTGGACGGCGGGGCGGTGCCGCCGGGTTCGTACTGGCTGATGGCGAAGGTCGGCCGGCACGGCTGCGTCGCCTACACGGAGGCGGTCGTGCTGGAGGTGACGGAGTGAGCGAGCACGCCGCCCTGGTCCACGGCCAGGCAGTCCCCAGGTCCCGCGTGGACGCCTTCCTCGAAGCCGTCCCTCCCCGCGACCCAGAGACCCGCCCCGAGTCACTGGCAAGGGCCGAGCGCCAACGCCGTCGCTGGGCAACCCAGGTGGTGGTGATCGACGAGCTGGCCCGCCAGGCGTGCGCGGCGCACGGCTCGGCAACGCCCCCCAGGGGCGCGGGGCCGTATCGAGATGCGGCTCCGCCGCGGGGCGCGACCAGCCTCCACAGCGCCGCACCCGACGAACCACCCCTCACGGCCCCACCCGCGGAGCGCACCGTGGCCGACCTCGGCAGCATCATCGCCGTCGCCCTGGCCCACTCCCCCGCCGCGCGCACCCTGCTCAGCCACCTGGAAGCCGAGCAGCACATCCCCGAGGCGGCGATACGCGACTACTACGACCGCAACCGGGACCGCTACCTCACCCCGGCCGCACTCAGGCGGGGCGTGGACCCCTACGACCCCGCGGCCACACCCGCCGACTTCCTGCCCTACGAGCGCACGCGCCCCGCCATCGAGCACGAGCTACGGCAGGCGGCCGGCCGCTGGGCCTTCTTCGGCTGGCTGGACCAGGCTCGGACCGGCGTGGAGTACGCCCACGGGCACGAGCACCCCGGCGACCCGTCCCACCCGGACCACGAGCACCGGCACTGAACGGAACGGAAAAGCAACCCGGCAAACCATTGACCTCCGATGAATTCTGGTCCACCTTTTCATCAATCAGAGTCCAAGTTGGTGATTTGAACCAGCGAACACCAGCGACCCAGACGGCTCGGTCCGCCGCAGGAGGGCACCCATGCGCGCAAGCAGACTTCCCGGATCCCTGGCATGTTTCCTCGCCCTGGCACTCGCGGCCGCCGGCTGCGGCCTCTCCGGCGGCGGCTCCGACGACGGCGAGGCCACGGCCGGCGGCTGCAAGGTCGACAAGGCGAACGTCGGGTCGGGGGCGCTCACCGGGGACGTCAAGGGCGACATCACCTTCCAGACGACCAATCTGAAGAAGGACTTCGGCGACTACTTCAACGGCGTCATCGCCGCCTTCGAGAAGGCCCACCCGGACGCCAAGGTGAAGTGGATCGACGACCCGGGCGACGCCACCTTCACCCAGCGCCTGGTCGCCGACGCGCAGGGCTGCACCCTGCCGGACGTGGTGAACATCAACGTCAACACGGCGATCGCGCTCACCAAGAACGGCTACCTGCTCGACCTGGACAAGAAGGCGCCGGACGCGGGCGGCCCGTTCGTCCCCGCGCTGTGGAAGTCGAGCCTGTACGCGGACGCCTCGGGCACCAAGGTGCACAGCGTGCTGCCCTGGTACTCCGGCGGCATCGTGCAGACCTTCAACACCGAGCTGATGAAGAAGGCGGGCCTGGACCCGGCCAAACCTCCGACGACCGTCCTCGGCCTGTTCGAGGACGCCGAGAAGGTGGCCAAGGCATCGGGCGGCAAGTACTACGCCTTCCTCGCCAACCCGCAGCTGCGCATCCCGGCCGACTGGCAGCAGATGGGCATCAAGATCTTCTCGGCCGACGGCAAGTCGTTCACCTTCGCCGACGACCCGAAGACCGTGCGGTGGGTCGAGGCCATGACCAAGCTCTACAAGGCCGGCGGGATGCCCCGCGACTCCCTCTCCTCCACGCAGGACCCGGCCAACGTCTACGGCCAGGGCAAGCTCGTCTACGGGCCCACCAACCCCAACTTCCTGCGGTTCATCCAGCAGAACAACCCGACCGTCTACAAGAAGTCCGGCGTCGCCCGCTTCATGCTGGACGACCTCGGCCACACCGTCGGCGCCCCGCAGTACATAGGCGTCGCCTCCACCAGCAAGAACGCGACGACCGCGCTGTCCTTCGCGCAGTTCCTGACCAACGCGAAGAACCAGCTTCAGTGGGCGAAGGACCCCAACGTGGTCATCTTCCCCTCGACCACGGCCTCGCTGGACGACCCGTTCTTCCAGTCGGTCAAGGGCACGGACCCCTTCGCCGAGGCCCGGAAGATCGTGGCCAGCGACCGCAAGACCGCCACGGCGGACGAGATCGCCCTCACTCCGGGCGAGCTGAACGCCATCTCGGCCCAGATCCAGCTGGCCATGCAGGGCAAGAAGAGTGCCGAGGACGCCCTTGAGGACGCCCAGTCCAAGGGCAACGAGCTGATCAAGCAGGGCAGCTGACGATGGCTCAGCACACCGTGGACCAGGCGCCCGTTCCCGCTCCCCTCGGGGCGGGCGCCCCCCGCCCCGGCTCCGTACCCGAACCACCGCCGGGGCGCCTGCGCCGCGCCCTCCGCTCCGTCACGCCCGGCCCGACGGCGGACGCGGGGGGCGCGGCGCTCTACCGCCGCTGGTGGCTGCCCTGGCTGTGGATGCTCCCGGCGATCGTCGGCACGACGGTCTTCGGGGTGTTCCCGTTCCTCAACACGCTCCTGGTCTCCTTCACCGACGCCAAGCCGCTCGGCGGCGCGTACGACATGGTGGGCCTGGACAACTACACCCGGATGCTGGGGGATTCGGACTTCTGGCTGGCGACCCGCAACAGCGTGCTGTACGCGGTGATCGTCGTCCCGCTGATGGTCCTGCTGCCGCTGCTGCTCGCGATCCTGGTGGAGCGGAACCTCCCGGGCATCGGCTTCTTCCGCTCCGCCTTCTACACCCCGGTCCTCGCCTCCAGCGTGGTCGTGGGCCTGAGCTGGCAGTGGCTGTTGAGCGACCAGGGCCTGGTCAACACCTGGCTGCAGAAGGCCCACATCATCCGCGAGGCGATCCCGTTCCTGTCCGACTCGTGGCTGATCCTGCTGTCGGCGATGGGCCTGACCCTGTGGAAGGGCCTCGGCTGGTACATGATCTTCTACCTGGCCGCGCTGGGGAACGTGCCGAAGGAACTCCACGAGGCCGCGGCCGTCGACGGGGCGGGCGCGATCCGCCGCTTCTGGCACATCACCGTGCCCGGCGTGCGCCAGTCGATGATGCTGGTCGGCACTCTCACCGGCATCGGCTCGCTGCGGGTCTTCACCGAGATCTACATGCTCGGCGGCTCCACCGGCGGCCCCGGCGGCGCCGACCGCACGCTCCCCTTCTACATCCGGGACGTCGGCCTCGACCCGCTCACCGGCAACGCCGGCTACGGCGCCGCGGTCAGCGTCGCCCTGTTCGCCCTGACCCTGGGCCTCACCCTGCTCGCGCAGCGCCTGACGAAGGAGGACGAGGGATGACCACGGCCGTCGAGAAGAACCGGCGCCTGATGCCGCGCTGGCGGGACTACGGCCGCCCGCGCGAACTGGTCGTCCGCTACCTGCTGTTGGTGTTCGTCCTGTTCATCACCGTGGGCCCGCTGGTGTGGCAGGTGCTGTCGTCGCTCAAGGGCCCCACCGAAGACGTCTTCGGCGCCGGCGCCTCCCTGATCCCGCGCCATCCCACCCTGCGGGCCTACGAGCAGGTCTTCGACCAGGTCCCGGTGTGGACGTACATCCGCAACAGCCTGTTCGTCGCGGTCATCTCCATCACCAGCCAGCTGGTCTTCTCCACCATGGCCGGCTACATGCTCTCCAAGCCCGGCTGGAAGGGCCGCAAGCTGGTCTGGGTCGTCCTGATGGCGTCCATGATGTTCCCGTTCGAGTCGATCATGGTGTCGCTGTTCCTGAGCATCCGGGACATGGGCCTGGTCGACAACCTGGTCGGCGTCTGGCTGCCCGGCTTCGTCGCCGCGATCAACGTCCTCATCATGCGGGCCGCGTTCCTCGCCGTCCCGCGCGAGATCGAGGACGCGGCCATGCTGGACGGCGCGGGCGAGTGGAAGCGGTTCCGGTACCTGTACCTGCCCTCCGCGTACGGCGCGATCCTGGTCGTCACCATCAACACCTTCATCAGCGCCTGGGACGACTTCCTGTGGCCGCTGATCGTGCTGCGCACCGAGGACCACTTCACCCTCACGCTGGGGCTGTCCCGCCTCTCGTCGTCGTCGTTCGGCTACGACCAGCGGCTGGTGATGGCGGGGTCGGTCATCTCGGTGATCCCGGTGCTGGTGCTGTTCGTGATCACACAGCGGTGGTTCTACAAGGGGGTCTCGTCGGGGGCCGTCAAGCTCTGAGTCGGTACGGCGGTCAGTGCCGCCCGCGCCGAGCGCGCGACGCGGAACTCGACCACCGTGCCCCTGCCGGGCAGGTCGGCGCCGAGCGGGAACGCGACCGTGCGGGTCTCGCCCGGCGCCAGGTCGACGGCCTGGAAGCCGCACAGCTCCAGCGTGCGCGGCCACACGGGGGTCCGCAGCCGGCGCAGGTACAGCTGGGCGACGGAACGGCCGGGGCGCTGCCCGGTGTTGGTGATCTCGACCTCGACGGTGCGCCCCGACAGCCGCGGTGGGCCGTACGCGAAGCTCGTGTACGACAGGCCGTGCCCGAAGGAGTAGAGCGGCTCGGCGTCCTCGTCCACATAGCCGCCGTACTCGGTGTCCTTGTGGTTGTAGTAGACGGGGAGCTGGGCCGCGGAGCGCGGCACCGAGACCGGCAGCCGGCCGACGGGTTCGGCCAGCCCGAGCAGCACCTCGGCGATCGCCTCGCCGCCCCAGGGGCCCGGGTACCAGGCGGTGAGCAGCGCGGCTCCGGTGGCGGGCACGACATGCGGACGGCCCTGGACCAGCACGACCACGGTCGGCGTCCCGGTCGCGGTGACGGCCTCCAGCAGGGCGTTCTGGGCCCTGCCCAGCCCCAGCCCGGCCAGATCGACGCCCTCGCCGCAGGTCATCTCGGAGACGACGGTCCGGGCGGCCCCGTTGGCGTCGAACTCCGTGTCGGGCGTACGTGCGCTGCTGCCGCCCAGCACCACCACGGCCAGGTCGGAGGCGGCGGCTGCCGCGACCGCCTCGGGGATGCCGGAGAGGTCGCCGCCGGTGAGGGCGCAGCCGGGGGCGTGCCGGATGTCGAGGCCGGGCGGCGCGAGACGGCGCAGCCCGTCGAGCACGCTGACTCCCGTGCCGGGGCGCTGCGGCGCCGTGTAGTCGCCCGACTGGTGGGCGGCGGTGGCGGACTGGGGGCCGAGGACAGCGACACGGGAGACGGTCGCCGGTATGGGCAGGACCCCGCCGTCGTCGTGGAGGAGGGTGACCGCGGCCCGGGCGACGAGGGTGCTCACGTCCCGGCCGTGAGCCGGGAAGGGAGGTGGGGCGCCCTGCCGGTCGAACAGTCCCAGCCGGAACTTCAGCCGCAGGACGCGGGCGACCGCGGCGTCGAGGACCCCCTCGGCCACCAGCCCCCGCTCGACCGCCTCCTGAAGATGCGTGAAGCCCTCGTCCCAGAGGCTCAGATCGACACCGGCGTCGAGCGCGAGGGCGCCCGCGGACACATGGTCGCCGGTGATCCGGGCCAGCCGGTCCACCGCGAGACCGTCGGCCATGACCAGCCCCTCGAAGCCCCAGCGCTCTCTGAGGAGTTCGGTGAGCAGGGCCCTGTTCCCGGCGCACGGCAGGCCGTCCACCTCGTTGTACGCGGCCATCACGGCGGCGGCCCCGGCGCGGACTCCGGCGCGGGCGGCCGGGAGGTGGATCTCGTGCAGCTCCCGCGGGCCCAGCTCGGACTCGGCGGAGTTGCGGCCGCCGACGGTGGCGCCCTGTCCGGCGAAGTGCTTGAGGACGACGGGGGCCTTGTCGGCGGCGAAGTACTCGGCGGGCCCGCCCTGCATGCCGCGCACGACGGCCTCGGTGAAGCGGGCGGCGAGGTAGGGGTCCTCCCCGAAGCACTCCTCGGTGCGGCCCCAGCGGGGGTCACGGGCGATGTCGAGCGCCGAGACGAGGGCCACGTGGCCACCGCGGGCCCGCAGTTCGGCGGCGGCGTGGGCGGCGGCGCGTTCGTACAGCTCGGGGTCCCAGGTGGCGCCGGCGGCCAGATTGACCGGCAGGACCGTGCCGTCCAGCGCCATGTGCCCGTGCGGCACCTCCTCGACGAACAGCGCGGGGACGCCGAGCCGGCTGCGCTCGACGACATGCCGCTGCACCAGCTCGGCGAGGGCCGCGCCGTCCTCGGCGCCGGGCCCGTCGCCGTGGTCGACGCCGGACCAGGCGTCGGCGCGCTGGAGGCCGTAGAGGGCGCCGAGCCCCTCGAAGCGGTCGGTCTCGGCGTACAGGGCGTCGGTGAGTTCGAAGCCGCCGGCGAGGGTGCGACGGTAGGCGTCCCAGCCGTACATCCGCTGGTTGAGCTGGCCCGTCTTCTCGCGCAGGGTCATGCGGGCGAGCAGGTCGCGGACCCGGGCCTCGACCGGGGCGGTGGGGTCTCGGTAGAGCGGGGTGGGCGGGACGTCGGCGCTGTGCGGCCGTGCGGCGGAGGCGGTCATGCCCGGCACCCCAGTCGGGCGAGGGCGACGGCGCCCCGGGAGCCGTCCGAGACCCAGTCGAGGGTGAGCCCGAGAGGCCGGAGCCGGGCCGTGAGGGGTTCGGTCAGCGGTCCGTCCGGGCCCAGCAGGCCGCCGGTCGCGACGATCCGCTCGCCGGGCCGGGGGTCGAGGGCGCGGACGGTGCCGGTGAGGTGGTCGGCGGCCGTTTCGAGGATCCCGGTGGCGACGGCGTCCCGGTGCCGGGCGGCGGCTTCGGCGACGAGCGGGGCGAGCCGGGCCAGCTGGACCGGCGGCCGGTCCATCACGGCGGGAAGCAGGTGCATGCGGTACGCCTCCCGTCGGGCCCGGGTCCAGGCTCCGGTGTCGTGCGGGTCCGCGGCCTCCCCCGGCAGGACGTCCTCCGGTACGCCCAGCGCCCGACCGACCGACGCGGCCAGCGCCGTCGGGCCGCCCCGGCCGTCCGCCATGCGCAGCGCGAGCCGTACCGCCTCGCGCCCGATCCAGAAGCCGCTGCCGTCGTCGCCGAGCAACCAGCCGTCGCCGCCCGCGGTCTCGGTGCACGCGCGTGCCGTGACGCGCACCGCGACCGCG
Organism: Streptomyces sp. NPDC057623; assembly: GCF_042800355.1. NCBI lineage: Bacteria > Bacillati > Actinomycetota > Actinomycetes > Kitasatosporales > Streptomycetaceae > Streptomyces > Streptomyces sp. NPDC057623. Next base: position 109,236 of record NZ_JBHVGZ010000004.1, on the reverse strand, counting down.
CCGGTGCCCGCCACCAGGGCGAGACCGTCGGCGGGGTGACCGGGCGCGGAGGCGAACGCGGCCTCGATGTCGCTGTGGATCTCGACCGAGTCGACGCCGATGCCCAGCCGGCGCAGCGCGACGGTGAGGGCGGCGTGCGCCCTGACCCGGCCCGGCTCGTCGGGAGCGGTGCGCGAGGCGCCCGCGAACCCGGCCGCCACCGCGACCACCCGGTCGCGCAGCGCTTGCGGCACGGCCTGCGCGAGGGCCTCGGCCAAGTGCTCGGTGAGCTGCGGGCCGGGCACGGTCAGAGCGTTGCCGGGCCCGGAGACGCCCTCGCCCTCGGGATCGCCGCCGCGCACCGGCGCCAGGACGGCACGCGTACGGGTGCCACCGGCGTCCAGGCCGACGACGTACACCGAGGTTTGGTTCAAATCACTATTCATCGTCGCCCATGGTGGTTGATACATTCGCAGCAGACAAGAGACAGACGGCAGCCAAGCCCCGTGCGGGCACGCCCGGCCCGAGGAGGATCCCATCCACCCGCTCCGCTTCGGCGTCAACTACACGCCCCGCCACGGCTGGTTCCACTCCTGGCACGACTTCGACCCGGCACGCGCGCGTGCCGACCTGGACGCGATAGCCGGCCTCGGCCTCGACCACGTCCGTGTCTTCCACCTCTGGCCACTGCTCCAGCCGAACCGCACCCTCGTGCGCACCGAGGCGGTCGACCAGCTGGCGCGCCTGGTCGACCTGGCCGGCGAGGCCGGTCTGGACGTCATGGTGGACGGCGTCCAGGGCCATCTGTCGAGCTTCGACTTCTACCCGGAGTGGACCCGCAGCTGGCACCACCGCAACGTGTTCACCGACCCGGAGGCCATCGAGGCCCAGGCCGGCCTCCTGCGCACCCTCGGCCGCGCGCTCGCCGGCCGCCCGAACCTCATCGGCCTCCAGCTCGGCAACGAGCTGAACAACCTGGTCGAGCACAACCCGGTGACGGCCGACGAGGTGGACCACTACCTCGACACCCTGCTGGCGGCGGCCCGCGAGGGACTCGGCGCCGACGGCGGCCTGGTCACGCACTCCGCCTACGACGCGGCCTGGTACGGCGACGACCACCCCTTCACCCCCGAGGCATCGGCCCGCAAGGGCGACCTGACGACCGTCCACCCCTGGGTGTTCTCCGGCGGCTGCGCCCAGCGCTACGGCCCCCGCTCCCCGCAGGTGCGGCACCTCGCCGAGTACGGCACCGAGCTGGCCAAGGCGTACGCCACCGACCCCGCGCGTCCGGTCTGGGTCCAGGAGACGGGCGCCCCCGAACCGCACATCCCGGCCGCCGACGCCCCGGACTTCGCGCGGGCGACCGTGCGCAACGCGGCCGGGTGCGCGGGGCTGTGGGGGGTGACCTGGTGGTGCTCGCACGACGTGGACCGGTCGCTGGCCGACTTCCCGGAACTGGAGTACACACTGGGCCTGTTCGACTCGGCGGGCCGCGCGAAGCCGATCGCCGAGGCGCTCGCCGAGACCATCACCGACCTGCGTGACGGATCCGCCACCTCCGCCCGGCCCCGCGACACCGCCCTGCTCCTGGACTGCGCGCCCGGCACCCGCTCGGTGTCCGGTCCGGGCGGTGCCTACTTCGAGTCCTGGATGCGGATGCGCGCCGACGGAGCGCGCCCGGCGGTGGTCCTGGCCGCGCGGGCGGAGGACGCCGGGTACCTGGCGGCCCGGGGGATCAAGGAGGTCGTACGGCCGTCCTGAGCGTCGTGTCCGGAGGGCGGGCGCGCTGCGGCCGTCGGTGCCGTCAGCTGTCGGCGACGCCCGCCAGCACCTCGGCCACCGCCCGCAGGTTCACCCGCCCCCGCCCGTACGAGCAGAGCGTGCCGCCCTCCGGCAGCCCTGTGTCCACCCGGATCGCGTCCGGCCGCCGCTCCAGCAGGGCGTCGCGCAGCCGGGCCTGCCAGGGATGCAGCGCGGCGTCGCAGGTGGCCACGACCAGCGGAGCGCCCCCACAGCACCGCAGCGTGCCGTCGACGAGTTCGGCGGGGTCGGCCGGTTCCCCGGTGACCGCCGTGCCGGTGGACGTGGGGTCGACGGCGCGTATCCCGCTCAGCAGGTCCTCGCCGCCCCAGTTGAGTGCGGGGTGCGGCGGCGGGAACAGGTCGACGACATGGGCGCCGCGCACGGCGGGCGGCACGCCCCCGCTCCGTACGGCCCGGCGCGCGGCGTCGAGTCCGGCGCCCGTGTCCCAGTCGGCGACGACGGTGGCGGGGGTCGCGTACCGCTCGGCGAGCCGCCGCACCCGTCCCGCGGCCTCCCCGATCCGCTCCTCGTCGAGCACTCCGGTGCGCAGCGCGTCGAGGACGGCGTCCCGGCAGTCCAGGGTGACGTTCAGGTCCCCCACGGCGACGATCACCTGGTCCGCTCCGGCGGCGAGCGCGATCCGCGCGCCGGCCGCCTCGCCGTACTGGTCGGCGATCGCCTTCATCTCCAGGGCGTCGCTGACGAGGACGCCGTCGAAGCCGAGGTCGTGGCGGAGCAGATCGCCCAGGACGCGGCGGCTGAGCGTGGCGGGGCGGCCCGGGTCCAGGGCCGGGAAGACGACATGGGCACTCATCAGCATCGGCACTCCGGCGGCGATCGCCGCGCGGAACGGTTCGAGGTCGACGCGGAGTTCGTCGTACGGCCGCGGGTCGACGGCCATGCCGTGGTGGCTGTCGGTGACGGTGCCGCCGTGGCCGGGGAAGTGCTTGGCGCATGAGGCTATGCCGCGGGCCTCGGTGGCGGTGATCCAGGCACGCAGATGGCGGGCGGCGAGTTCGGGGTCGGCGCCGAAGGAGCGGGTGCGCACGATCGGATTGTCCGGCCGGTGCTGGAGGTCGGCCACGGGGGCGTAGGAGACGGTGATGCCGAGGGTGGCCAGATGGCCGGCGAGTGCGTCGGCGCAGCGGGCGGTGAGGTTCGGGTCGTCGACGACGCCGAGGGCGTAGGAGCCGGGGACGTCGGGGGCGCCTGCGGCGACCAGGTGGCCGATGCCGCCGCCCTCGTTGTCGATGGCGACGAGGAGGTCCGGGCGTATCGCGCGCAGCTCGTCCGTGAGGCGGCGCACCTGCCGCGCGTCACGGATGTTGCGGGTGAAGAGGATGACTCCGCCGAGGCCGCGGTCGATGAGCTCCTTGAGCTGGTCCGGCACGCTCGTCGCGCCGTCGAACCCGGCGACGAGACAGCGGTGGGCGGCCTCGTCCAGGTCGACGGGGAGTGCGGTCGACCTGGAGGACACATGCTCGAAGTGGCTCACCCCGGCAATGCTCTGGCTCGGTCAGCCGAAAGTCAACCTCCTGGTGGATCGCTGATTCAGCAGGACCGCCGATCCGGCCCCGCAGCCCGGCTGCGCCGACCCGGCACGACGGGGCACTGGATGCGGTGCGGGCGGGACGCGGGCGGAAGCCGGAACGGGCCGCCGCCCCGGCGCACCCGGTCACGTCGCCCGCCCGCCGACGACGCTTCGGTTTGCGGACACCACGGCGTCATACCGGGCGGGCACGTTTCCTTCCGTCCCCTCCAGCCTCGCCCTCTAGCCGTCCGCACCGCGTCCGCGCGGAGAGGACGCGGAAGGACGACCGCGCCGTGTCCTCGCTCCCGCTCAGCGATCTCCCCGGACCACTGCCCGCCCGCCCCGCCCCTTCCCCCCTCCCCTCCCTCGCCCGCATCGCCCGCCACGCGCTGCCCCTGCTCCCGCTCCTGCTGATCGGGGCGTGGGCGGTGGCTGACTGGCACACCGTCCGCGACGGCGCCGCCCGGCTCGCCTCCGCCGACCCCTGGTGGCTGCTGGCCGGTCTCTTCTTCACCTGCACGGGCTGGGTGGTCGCCGCGGTCGTCCGCCAAGGGGCCCTGCCGGAACGGCTTCCGCCGGGCCTGCTGCTCGCGTCGCAGTTCGCCGCCGGCGCCGCCAACCAGGTGCTGCCGGCCGGCCTCGGCGCCCACGCCGTCACCCTTCGCTTCCTCCAGGGCCGCGGCGTACCCTTGCCCCGGGCCACCGCCTCACTCGCCCTGTACTCCCTGGTCAAACCGATCGCGAAGACGCTGGTGCTGCTCGCCTTCCTAGTCGCCTTCCCCGAGCTGCTGTACCTCGGCGAACTCGTCCCGGACCAGCGGACGTCGCTCATGGTCGCCGCAGGCGTGGCGACCGCCCTCGTCACCGCAGGCGTGCTCGTGACAGCCGTACGACCGCTACGGCGCCCCCTCCTCGGTTTCGTGCGCACCGCCCTGACCGACGCGCGGATCCTGCACACCCGCCCCGGCAGGGTCCTCGCCCTCTGGGGCGGGGCCGCCGCCACCCCGCTGCTCCAGGCGAGCGTGCTCGCCTCGGTCGGCTTCGCGCTCGGCCTGCCGTTGTCCTGGACGCAGGTGGCCCTCGCGCTCCTCCTCGCCAGTACGGCGGTGGGCGCCGTGCCCGCGCCCGGCGGCATCGGCCCCGTCGACGCGGCCCTGGTGTTCACGATGACCACCTTCGGCGCGCCGACGGGCCTGGCTGCGGCCACCGTCATCGGCTACCGCGTCCTGACGGTCTGGGTTCCCCTGCTGCCGGGCGCGCTGGTGCTCTCGGTGATGGTCCAGCGCAAGATCCTCTGATCCCCCTGGGCGGGCACGCCACCCTCACTCCTGCGCGACCCGCACCACCGCCACCGTGATGTTGTCGGGCCCGCCCGCCTCGATCGCGGCCTTCCACAGCTCGAAGGCCGCCCGGCCGTCGTCGTGCTCCCGCAGGATCTCGTCCAGTACGTCCTCCGGCAGCGGGTCCGTCAGCCCGTCCGAGCAGACGAGGTAGCGCTCACCGGGGGTCAGGGGTCCTGCCGTGACATGGGGATGGACGGCGCGATAGGTGGGTGAGCCGCCCAGGCACTGGGTGACGAGGGAGGTGGTGTGCCCGGCCGGGTGCGGAGGGCTGTCGTCGACGCTCAGCTGGCGCAGCCCGTCGCCCGACGCCGCGAGGACCCGGCTGTCCCCCACGTTGAACGTCGTGACCGAGTCGGGCTGTACGACGACTCCGGCGATCGTGGTCCCCATGGCGCTCAGCTCGCCTCCCTCATCGCCGCCGGCCGCCTGGTACACGGCGCGGTTGCAGACGTTCAGAGCGTCACGGACGGCGACCTCACTGCTCAGGGCGGGGCCGAGCGAGGCGATCCGACGCACCACCAGGGCACTGGCCACATCCCCGCCGGGATGCCCGCCGAGCCCGTCGGCGACGGCCACGACGAGGGGCGTGCCCAGCGGGAAGATCAGGGTCTGCGGATTCTCGGTCACGGTGCCGCACAGGGTCCACGGTCCGACGACGAGACTGTCCTCGTTCCGCTCGCGCAGCAGTCCTGGATGGCTGATCGCACTCACTGCGACGTACGGCATGCGGCCACACCGCCTTCCCGCGGGGACTGACGGCCGGGCCGGACGTCCCCTACGAGTCTAGGAACACCGGCATCCGGCGTGCCAGCGCAGCAAAGCCCTCGTCTCCGCCCTCGTCCGCCGTCAGCCGCAACGAGATGCTGTTGATGCGGTACCGCTGACCGGTCGCGATGAGCTCCACCGCGTCGGTGCCCTTCGGGTCGTAGAAGGAGGGCCAGCCGTGCCGTCAGACAGCGACCACACGCACATCCGGCGGCGTCAGCCCGCCGCCGGGAGGCGACCAGTGCCGGACACCCGGCATGCAGCCGCCCCCGGCCCGGACATGTTCCGCCCCTCGACCACCTCCACGCCCTGGAGGCCGCCCCGTGACACCGCGTCTTCCCTCATCCGGGTGGAGCGCCCACGGAACCGGGCGCTCGGACCGCGCCGACCGATATGAATCGTGGCTGCGGGCCAGCGCGGCGATCGACGGAGCAGGGGGAGGCAGGTCATGGAACCCATGGCGTTCATCATCGGCGTGGACCAGTCCGGCGGCGCTGGGGCGATGCCGGATCTGTGGCAGCGACTGGCGCAAGGCGCACCGGCCGGCTGCCACTTCGAGCTCCGAAGCGGGCGGCCCGTTCCCCAGACGCTGGGCGGGCTCCCGGAGATCCTGGCATCCGTCGGTGCCGGGGCGGCCACCGGGTGCGCGGCGGTGATCATCGCATGGCTGCGTGAGCGGACATCGAACGTCGAGATCACTGTCACGCGGGAGGACGGTGCCGTGTCCACGGTCAAGGCAGAGCGCTGCGGCCGGGTGGACGCCGCGGCTCTCGCCGAATTCCTGCGTGAGCGGGGCGAGTTGTCCGAACCCGCTGGGGAGTGATCACGTGCCGCCGACGGACCGGTACGGCGCGGTGGACGCGCCCGACCAGATGCTGGTGGTGGCGACCGGGCGGCATGCGCCCGGCTCCGGCCTTGCCGATGTCCCGGCCTCGACGGCCTCGGCCCGCGCCCTGGGCAAGGTACTTGGCGCGGACGCGGCCGGGGCAGGCCGGCATGTGCGCATCCTGACCGACCCGCCCGACGTCAGCGCACTCGGTGAGGCGATCGCCGACGCCGCCGAGCACGCCACCGGCCTGCTGCTGGTGTACTTCATCGGGCACGGCATCCTCGGTCCCGGCGGTGACCTCTACCTGGCCACGCGCACGACGGACAACTCGCGTGCCGTACGCCTCGCCCACACCGCTCTGCCGTGCGCCATGCTCGGCAACTACCTGCTGTCCTCCCGGGCGCCCGCGCGAGCCGTCGTCCTCGACTGCTGTTTCTCCGCGCACTCCTTCACCCGGCTCGGCGGTACCCGCACCTACGTGATCGCCTCGGCATCGGAGGACGTCCTGGCGCCGTCGGGGAGCGTCGTCACACCGTTCACGGCAGCGGCCATCGACACGCTGACGTCCGCACCCACGAGCGACCCGCCCCACGTGACCCTCGACGGCCTGTACCAGGGGGTCTCCGCGCGGCTCACGCAGCAGACGCCACCCGGCGCCCGGCCTCGCCGCCTCGGCGCGGACTGCGTGGGCGATACCGTCCTGTCGGTGCGGGCGCACCGGAACCTGCCGGGCACGACCGCCCCGCACGGTATGGTCCCCTATCCCGGCCTCGCCGCTTTCGAGACGAGCCAGGCCGCCTTCTTCCACGGCCGCGGCCGCGAACTCACCGAACTGCTCGCGCTGTTGGCGGATCGTGCCCACCAGCACCGGCCGCTCGCCGTCACCGCCCCGTCCGGCACCGGGAAGTCGTCACTGCTGCGGGCCGGCATGCTCGCCGCCGTCCAGGCCGATCAGGTGCCCGTGCCCGGGATGAGCGACTGGCCCGTCGCCCTCTTCCAGCCGGGCCGCCGACCGGTCACCGCTCTCGTCGACGCCCTGGCGGCGGCCCTCCCGGCAGGCGACCGCGCGGAGCTCGACCACCTCGTCACGACGGCGGACAGTGCCGGACTGTGTGACGCGGTGCGGCGGATACTGCGGACGGAAGACAGTCCCGGCGTGGAACGGCGGTTGCTGATCGTCGCCGACCAGTTCGAGCAGGCGTTCACCTCCGGTACACGCGAGCGCGAGACGTTCCTGACCGCCCTGGAGGCCCTGTGGCGCCCGAGCGGCCCCGAACCACCCCCTGCCGTCCTGGTGTACGCGGTCAAGCTCGACTTCCACAGCGCCTGCACGACGGCGCCGCAACTGACCGACGCCACCGCGTCGCCGCCCATGCTGCTCGGTCCGCTGCACGCCCGGGAGATCGAGCGGATGGTGACCGGCCCCGCCCGCCGCGCGGGCCTGCGTGTGGACAGCGGACTGGCCGCCCTCGTCCACCAGAACCTCGCCGAACTCTCCGGCGGGCCCGTCGTCGACGCCCAGGTCCTGCCGCTGGCCGCGCACGCCCTGCGCCGCACGTTCGAACACAGCGACGGCCTGAACATGTCCGTGGCCGCCTATCTGGCCGTCGGGGGAGCGTCCAAGGCCCTCGCCCGCACCGCCTCGGACGTCTTCGGCTCCCTCGATCCCGCCGCCCGGAAAGCTCTGCGCGCCCTGCTGCCCCTGCTCGCTCGGATCGGCGACGGCGTACCCGATACCGCGCGCCAGGCCACAGAGGCGGAACTGCTGGGCCGGGCACCCGATACCGCGGCGGCCGGCCGGGCCCTCGACGCCTTCGTCGCGGCCCGCCTGATGCGAGCGCTGCCCGGCCCGGCCTACGAGCTGGCTCACGAGACGCTCCTGCGCCACTGGCCCGAGATGCGGGAAGCCGTCGCCGACGGACATGAGCGCCAGGCCGCCGACCGGCGCATCCGCACCGATGCCGAGGCGTGGGAGGCCGCCGGACGCGACCCCGGCCTGGTGTACCGGGGCGCCCGCCTCGATCTGGCACTGGAGCGTACGCGGATGCCGGACGCCGCACCGGACCCCACCACTGTGGCGTTCGTGCAAGAGGGGCTGCGCACGCGCCACCAGGAGGGGCGCCAGGCAGCCCGGCAGCGCCGACAGCGGCTGGCGATCGTGGCGCTGGTCGCGGTGCTGATCGCCCTGACCCCTCTGCTGCTGGCCCTGAACCACGAGAACAACGCGCTGACCACATCCCAGCAGAGCCGGATCCTCACTGAGGCGGTCAGCCGACTGCGAGCCCGTCAGCAGGCGGCTGCTCTGCAGGTGAGCCTCGCCGCATGGCAGCAGTCGCCGAACCGGGCGAGCCGCAGTGCCCTCTTGAACGCGGCCGGGACGTCGCCGGAGATCCCGCTGGCCGGGCACGACAGCCCGGTCTACGCGAGCGCGGTCAGCAGCCGGAACCTGGTCGCGACCGCCGGGATCGACGGCGACGTACACCTCACCGACCTGACCGATCCGTTCCGTCCCCGTGCGATCGACGTACGGCTGAAGGACCCGGCCGGTGCGGTCTACGACCTGGCCTTCTCCCCCGGCGGCCGCTCGCTGGTGGCGGCGGACGAGAGCGGAACCGTGTGGCGGTGGGACGTCACACGGCCGGCCTCCCCCAGGAAACTGGGTCCCCTGCATGCTCCGCGTCGCGGCGGCAAGGCTGTCGGCGCCGCCCATGCTGTCGCCTTCGACCACAAGGGTTCCCGCCTGGCCGTCGGTTACGACAGCGGCCTCACCCTGCTATACGACACGCGAACCGCCGGGCAGCCACCGTCAGAGCTCCAGGGTGAGCCGTCGTCCTGGGTGAGCGCGGTCGCCTGGAGCCACGACGACACACTGCTGGCCACCGCCTACGGCCGGGACCCCGAAGGGGCACTGGTCCGCTTCTGGGCCGCGGGCCACGGGCGCGCGCCGACCACGGACGGTCCGGCGCACGGCGGGCCGCGCACCAACATCATGGCGCTCGCCTTCAGCGACGACGACACCCGACTCCTGGGCGCGACCACGGACGGCGGGAACGCCACCCGGTACTGGCTCACCGAAGAGCGCCGAACCGGTTCCTCCGCGAAGTCCCTGCAGTCAGGTCCGGACGGCATGGCGTCCGACGTGACGACCGTGCCCGAGCGGAAGCTGATCGCGGTCGGCGGCGTGGACCGCACGATCCGTCTGCTCAGCGAGGACACCTACCGCCCGGTTCGCACCCTCGAGGGACCGGTCCCGGTGACCTCGCTCGCGGCGACCCCGCAAGGCACAGCCGTCGTCGCGGGATACCACGACGGAAGCGTCCGCGTCTGGCCGCTCACCGGCCCCCTCATCCTGGGCCCCGGGGCGACGGCCCAGACGGTGGCCACCCATCCGCACAGCCGGCTCGCCGCGATCAGCAGCACCGATCGCGAGACGGGGGTCACCCTCTGGGACCTCACCCATCCGCGCAGGCCCGCCGAGCTCGCCCGGCTGCCGCTGCCCTCCGCACCCGCGCTGAAAGGGAAGGAGGTGGCACAGACCCTGGCATTCTCCGCGACCCGGCACCTCCTCGCCGCCGCCATCGGCAGGGGGTGGGCCCTCCTGTGGGACATCTCGAACCCCGCAGAACCGAAGCTCGTCGGTGAACCCCTGAGCGTCAGTGACAAAGGCGCGATGGCCCTGTCCGTGGCGCTGAGCGGCGACGGACGACTCATGGCCGTGGGCACCGCGGACCGTGACATCCACGTATGGGACATCACTGAGGCAGACGCGCCCATCCCGCTCGGTGCACCGCTGAAGGCATCATCGAATGTCCAGGCGCTGGCCTTCAGCCCCGACAGCCGCACGCTCGCGTCCGCCTCACTCGACGGGAAGGTCGAACTGTGGGACAGCAGTAGAAGGGAACAGCCCACCATGCTGACAGCTCCACTCGACTCGTCGACGGCGGGCGCCAACAGTCTGGCGTATTCCGCCGACGGGGAACTGCTCGCTGTCAGCTGCGGCGACGGCACCGTCCGGATGTGGCGCATGACAGACGTCCGGCGGCCCCGCGCCCTCCCTCCGTTGAAGGCCGCCGCCGGTTCGACCCACTCCATCGCCTTCGCCCCCGTCAAACCCGACCGGCGGCATGTGCTGGCCGTCGGCTATGGCGACGGCAGCATCAGGCTCTGGGAGCCGGACGCGGAACAGGCCGACAACCCGTCGGCGGTCCTCAGCGCCGGCCCGAGCCCGGTCAAGGGCGTCGCGTTCACCTCCGACGCCCAGACGCTGATCAGCGTGGACTGGTCGGGCACCGGCGTTGCCTGGTTCGTCCGCCCCGAGTCGGCCCGCGCCTACGTCTGCGCGGTCTCCGGGCCACCCCTGAGCAAAGCGGCCTGGCAGGCCGCAGTGCCGGACGCCCCGTATGCGCAGCCGTGCGACGCGAAGCAACAGTGACCGCGCGCCGGTCTCAGCCCTCGTCCGCCGTCAGCCGCAACGAGATGCTGTTGATGCAGTACCGCTGATCCGTCGGCGTCGGATACCCCTCGCCCTCGAAGACATGCCCGAGATGCGACCCGCACCGGGCGCACCGCACCTCGGTGCGGATCATCCCGTGCGAGCGGTCCGCGATGAGCTCCACCGCGTCGGTGTCCTTCGGGTCGTAGAAGGAGGGCCAGCCGCAGTGGGACTCGAACTTCGTGGTGGAGGTGAAGAGTTCGGCGCCGCAGGCGCGGCAGGAGTAGACGCCCGTCGTCTTGGTGTTGGTGTACTCACCGGTGAAGGCGGGCTCCGTCCCGGCCTGCCGGAGGACGGCGTACTCGGCCGGCGTCAGCTCCGTGCGCCACTGCTCGTCCGGCTTTTCGATGTCGTACGACATGAGTGCTTGCCCCTCACTTCGACAGGCGGTCCAGAATGAGCGGGCCCAGGTCGGTGACATCGCCCGCGCCCATGGTGAGAACGAGATCACCGGGCTTCGCCATTCCCGCGACCAGGTCGGGCACCTCGGCCTTGTCGTGCACCGGCGTCACCTCGGCGCCGACGGCGCGGGCCGCCTCGATGATCAGCTCGCTGGTGACACCGGGGATCGGGTCCTCGCGGGCCGGATAGATGTCGAGGACGAGCGAGGAGTCCGCGAGGGTGAGGGCGTCGCCCATCTCCTTGCCGAGCTCCTGCGTGCGGGAGAAGAGGTGGGGCTGGTAGACGACCAGGATCCGGGCGTCCCCGGCGGCCGAGCGCATGGCCTCCAGGTCGGCCGTCATCTCGGTCGGGTGGTGGGCGTAGGAGTCGATGACCTGGACGCCCGCGACCTCGCCCTTCAGCTGGAGCCGCCGCTTCACACCCGTATAGGCCGCCAGGGCGGGGGCCAGCTCGGCGACCGGCACGCCCAGCGCCGCGCCCGCCGCGAGGGCGGCCACCGCGTTGAGCGCGTAGTGGCGGCCCGGGACCGAGACCGTGAAGGTGAGCTCTCGGCCGTCGAGGAGGACGGTGACCTCGCTCTTGAGTCCCTGCGGCACCACCGACAGGACACGCACGTCGGCGCCCTCGGCCTCCCCGTAGGTCACCACCCGCACATCGCGGGCCGTGACCCGGCGGGTCAGCTCCCGGGCCCCCTCCTGGTCCGCCGAGATCACCAGGGTGCCGCCCTCGGTGATGCGGTCGGTGAACGTCACGAAGGACTCGTAGATCTCGTCCATCGAGGCGTAGTTGGCGTGGTGGTCGAGCTCGACGTTCAGGACGATCGCGACGTCGGGGGCGTACTTGTGGAAGCTGCGGTCCGATTCGTCCGCCTCGGCGACGAAGATGTCGCCGTCGCCGTGCAGGGCGTTCGAGCCGGGGGCGTCGAGGTCGCCGCCGATGGCGTACGACGGCTTCAGGCCCAGCTCGGTCAGGGAGACGGCCAGCATCGACGTCGTGGTCGTCTTGCCGTGCGTTCCGGCGACGGCGATCGGGCGCAGCCCGTCCATCAGCGACGCGAGCGCGTCGGAGCGGTGCACCACCTCGATGCCCAGCTCGGCGGCGCGGACCAGCTCGGGGTTGTCCTTCCGGATCGCCGACGACACGACGACACAGCTGGCGTCGTCCGCGAGGTGCTCCGCCGCGTGCCCGATGTGCACGGTCGCCCCGAGCGCCCGCAGCGCCTCGGCGGTCGCGGACTCCCGGGCATCACTGCCGGCCACCTTGGCCCCACGCTGGGCGAGGATCTTCGCGATCCCGGACATCCCGGCCCCGCCGATGCCGATGAAGTGCGGTCGGTCCATGGCGGTGGGAAGGCCGGGTGCCATGCGTGTTCTCCCAGGATTGCGATACGACGGTGAGGCCCCAGCCTATGGGGTGGGGAGGTGGGCCTCGCGAACGGGACGCGGGTGACCGCGCCTACCCAGGGGCGCGGGGCTGTGTCGATATGCGGCTCCGCCGCGTGGTCGCGAGCAACCACGACGGACCCGCACCCGGCAAACTCCTGCACCCCTGAGGCACTACACCTCGCTGTGCGAGAAAAGCTTCAGCACCGGCACCCCCACCTTGTGCCGAGCCCTCGAAGCCCAGTCCCGGTGGAAGAACTCCTCCACGTAGTGGGGATCGGTCAGCACGATCACCTCGTCCGCACCCACCTCGTCGACCACACCCTTCAGCACGTCAAGAGGGTGATCTTCCACCAGCCGCCCCTCCGCTCCACCGCCGGAGGCGGCCCGCAGCGCCGTGAGCGACACCTCCAGCGCCCGCTCCCCCGTGCTCAGGGCCTCCTGGCCCTCGGGGGTCTCCCCCTCCCGTACCGCCTCGTCCAGCTCGCCGAGCGCGATGTCGTCGATGGCGCGCAACAACCTGTCGGCCTGCTCGCCCCGCGGCTGGAGCAGCACATGGAACGAGACCTGCTCGTCCCCGTGCAAGGTGGTGACGAACTCCACGTCGGCCGACGTCAGGGCCTTCTCGATCATCAAAACGCTTGTGAACACCGGGCGCCCCTTCTGCGGAAACCATCCTGCCCCGTGCTCGCACGGGGACTGCGAGTTTTAGTGTGCCCGGCGGAAGCTAAACGGAACGGTGGATTCCGCCGTTTCGGGAGCACGGCATGCAGAGAACCCGTTTCCGGTCCGGCCCAACCTCACGTCCGCCGGTACCGCCCGAACAGAAAGCCCTCCTCCTCCAGCAGCGACACCAGCTCGAACCGTTTCGGGACCGCCACCGACGGTCCCCCGGCGATGCGCTGGGCGTCTCCGGCGGTGAGCATCGGGGAGATCGTCAGACAGAGCTCGTCGAGCACCCCGGCGGCCACCAGCTGCCCGAGCATCCGTGGGCCGCCTTCGGTCAGCAGCCGGGTGTGACCGAGCTCGGCGAGGGCCTGGACGGCCCGTACGGGGTCCACGCCGACGCCGTCACCGGCGATCACCACCCGGGCGCCCGCCTTCTCCGCGGCGGCGACCCGGTCCGGCGCCGCGGCGGCGCCCGTGAGGATCAGGGTGGGCACGGCGGGCGAGGTGAAGAGCGGCAGGCCGTAGTCGAACTCCAGGCCGGCGCTCACCACCGCGATCGCCGGCGCGGGGGCCTGTCCGGCCGCCTCACGCGCCTCGGCGAACTCCGCACGCACGCGCGCCGGACGGTACCCCTCCTGACGTACCGTTTCGGCGCCGACCATCACGACGTCCGCCAGCGCCCGCAGTGTGCCGAAGATCCGCATGTCGGTCGCGGTGGAGATGGGCTGCGAACGGCCGTCGTGCTGAGCGGCCCCGTCCAGCGTGGACACCATGTTGGCCCGCAGCCAGGGCTGCGGAGCGCCGGGCGCGGACTCGGGATAGGCGTAGGCGGCGGCAAGCTCGGCAAGGCTCCACTCCCGCTCGACGGGATCACCCCCGGCCGAACCGCCAAGGGCCCTGGTAGCTGTCTCGTCGGTCACAGGGAACAGGCGTCGCATGTCAAGGAGTGTGGCACGGCGCTTAGCATGGTGAACCGTGTCGTCCTCCTCCGCCGCGTCCCAGCCGAGCCCGATAGCCGAAGCGAGCCCGCTGTCCCTGTGCGCCCGCGAGCCGCATGTCCCGGCGGACCGGCTGGTCGCCGAGATGGTGCCGCCGCCGCGCTTCGACTCGGTTCGCTTCAGCACGTACATCCCGGACCCGAACCAGCCCAGCCAGATCGAGGCGGTCGGGGTCCTGGAGTCCTTCGCCGGCGGGCTCGGCGGGGCGCACGCGAGCGGCGCGGGGAAGGCCAAACGCGGTTTCCTCGGGTTCGGCAGGGCAAAGGCGTCCAAGGTGCCGGCGGGCCCCCGCGGCGTCTACCTCGACGGTGGCTACGGCGTCGGCAAGACCCACCTGCTCGCCTCCCTCTGGCACGCCACCCCGGCCGAGCCGTCCCTCAAGGCGTTCGGCACGTTCGTGGAACTGACCAACCTCGTCGGCGCCCTCGGTTTCCAGCAGACGGTGCAGACCCTCTCCGGTCACCGGCTCCTGTGCATCGACGAGTTCGAGCTCGACGACCCCGGCGACACCGTCCTCGTCTCCACCCTGCTCGGCAAGCTCGTCGACGCGGGCGTGGCACTCGCCGCCACCTCCAACACCCTCCCCGGCAAGCTCGGCGAGGGCCGCTTCGCGGCGGCCGACTTCCTGCGGGAGATCCAGGGGCTGTCGGCCCACTTCCGCCCGCTGCGCATCGACGGCGAGGACTACCGCCACCGCGGTCTGCCCGAGGCACCGGCGCCGTACTCCGACGAACAGGTGACCAAGGCGGCGTACGCGACCGAGGGCGCGTCGCTCGACGACTTCCCGCATCTGCTGGAGCACCTCGCCCGCGTCCACCCCAGTCGTTACGGCGCGTTGACCGATGGCTTGGAGGCCGTGTGTCTCACCGACGTCCAGCCGATTCCCGACCAGTCCACCGCGCTGCGGCTCGTCGTGCTCGCGGACCGGCTCTACGACCGTGAAGTCCCGGTCCTGGCCGCCGGACAGCCGTTCGACAAGCTGTTCAGCGAGGAGATGCTCAACGGCGGGTACCGCAAGAAGTACTTCCGCGCCATCTCACGACTCACCGCGCTGGCCCGCGACGCCAAGAGCCTGGTAACCCACTAATCCCCCCTGGTCAAGGGGTGGTTCAAGCCAAGCCACCCTCGCATTTCAGGCTCTCTTCAGCTCGAAACGTTAAGTTAACCCTGCAAACGACTTTGCCGGGTTAACGTGTTTCTTGACCAACGGTTGACCAAGCATTGGCGTGCACCATAGGTGTGAACTTTCTGGAGGGGGGCGCATGTTCCGAGGTACGACGGCACGGACCGTGGTTTCCGTCCTCGCCGCCCTCCTGCTCGCCCTCCAGTTCTTCACACCCAGCGGATCCTTCGCACACGCGCATACGGTCAGTCAGGCAAAGGCCAAGGCTCAGCCCGGAATCAAATCCTCCGGCAAGGCGTTGCGCGACGAGACCCTCACGTTCCGCCACTGCGCGCCATCAGGTGACGGGGACCCGACCGGTCCGCTGCGCACCCGCGACCACCTGCGCCACGCCGACTCCGGGCCCCAGCCGCCCGACCGCCCGTTGCTCACCCGGGACCCCGCGTCCGCGCACCAGCCGGGCACACCCGGCATCGCGCATGAACGCACGTCGAGATCCTCGACGTCCCACACTCCGGCGGGGCTTCAGATCTTCCGCTGCTGAGAAGCAGAGCGATCCCCCCCCCCACCTCTGTCATGTAAAAACCCCGACGCGCCAATGAGACGCGCCAGGAGGAGTCACCACACATGCAGCCCCTCATCGACAACGCCCGTACGTTCGGACAGCGCCCTGAGGAGTTCGCCAAACTGGCCGCAGGGCAGTCGCCGCAGGTCCTCTTCATCACCTGCTCCGACTCCCGGGTCGTTCCGGCCCTGATCACGGGCGCCCGCCCCGGCGAGCTCTTCGAGCTGCGCACCGCGGGCAACATCGTCCCGCCGTACGCCTCGGAGCACCCCACCAGCGAGGCCGCCACCATCGAGTACGCCGTGGAGGTCCTCGGCGTCAGCGAGATCGTGGTCTGCGGCCACTCCCACTGCGGAGCCGTCGGCGCGCTGGTGCGCGGCGACGACCTGGACGCCGTACCGGCCGTGCGCGACTGGCTCTCGCACGCCACCCCCCGCCCGACGGGCGCCGTGGAGGACCCGGAGGTCGCCGAAGGCGTCCAGGCCCATGTGCTGACGCAGCTGCTGCGGCTGCGGTCGTACCCCTGCATCGAGAAGAAGCTGAAGGAGCGTCAACTGAACCTGCACGCCTGGTACTACGAGGTGCACAAGGGAGCCGTGCGCGTCCACAGCTCCGAGACCGACGCGTTCGAAGCGCTGTGATCGGCATGATGACCAAATTCCCCCACCTGCGGCAGGACTTCGCCGCCTCGTTGGTCGTCTTCCTGGTCGCGCTGCCGCTGTGCGTCGGCGTCGCGGTCGCCTCCGGAGTGCCGGCCGAGCTCGGCCTCGTCACCGGCATAGTCGGCGGCATCGTCACCGGCCTGATGCGCGGCAGCAGCCTTCAGGTCTCCGGACCGGCCGCCGGTCTGACCGTGCTGGTCTTCGAGGCCGTCCAGGAGTTCGGGCTGCCGGTCCTCGGTGTGCTCGTGCTCGCCACCGGTCTGCTCCAGCTCCTCATGGGCGCCCTGAAGCTGGGGCGCTGGTTCCGGGCCATCTCGGTCTCCGTCGTCGAGGGCATGCTGGCCGGTATCGGCCTTGTGCTCATCGCCGGACAGCTCTACTCGGTCGCGGACGCCAAGGCGCCCGCCTCCGGCCTGGAGAAGATAGCCGGGCTTCCCGGCGCGCTCGCCGAAGCCGTCGGGAACACCGAAGCGCTGGCCTCGATCGGGCTGGGCGCGGGCACCATCGCCGTACTGGTGCTGTGGAAGCGGATGCCGCGCCAGGTGCGTACGGTTCCGGGACCGCTCGCCGCGGTGGGCCTCGCGACGCTGGTGTCCGTGGTGTTCGCCCTGCCGGTCGCCACCGTCGAGGTCAAGGGCCTGCTGGGCGCCATCCAGCCGCCGTCCATGAGCGCCTTCGGCGAGCTCGCCAACATCGGCGTGCTGGCCACGGTCGTCGCCTTCACGCTCATCGCGTCGGCCGAGTCGCTGTTCAGCGCCGCGGCCGTGGACCGGCTGCACGACGGCCCGCGCACCGAGTACGACAAGGAACTGATGGCGCAGGGCGCGGGCAACACGGTCTGCGGCGTCCTGGGCGCACTGCCGATGACCGCGGTCATCGTGCGCAGCTCGGCCAACGTCCAGGCGGGCGCGAAGACCAAGGCGTCCCGGGTCATGCACGGCGTGTGGCTGCTGCTGTTCGCGGCGCTGCTGCCGGCCACGCTGGCGCTGATCCCGATCCCCGCGCTGGCGGGCATCCTGGTCCACTCGGGCTTCAAGCTGATCCCCTTCCGCGGGATCGTCTCCCTGTGGCGGGGCCACCGGGGCGAGGCGCTGATCCTGGTCGTCACCGCCGTCTCGATCGTCGCGGTGAACATGTTCGAGGGCGTGCTCATCGGTCTGGCCCTGTCGATCGTCAAGACCGCCTGGGAGGCCTCGCACCTGAAGCTGGAGATCATCGACAAGGGCGCCGGACCGATCCAGGCGCACCTGTCGGGCAACGCGACCTTCCTCAGGCTGCCGAAGATCCTCGACAGCCTGGAGGCCCTGCCCCAGGACCGTCCGGTGGAGCTGGACCTGTCCGGGCTGCACCACCTGGACCACGCCTGCCGTACGGCCCTGGAGAACTGGGCCGAGCGCCACAGCGCGGTGGGCACGGAACCGGTGCGGGTCACCGAGGCCGAGCAGGTCTCGGCGACCTGACCGGCGTACACCCCTAGCCCGGTGTCTGGTCCGGGGCCGTCCATGGCCCCGGACCAGATACCGGGCATATCGTTACAAGAGCGTACAGAACGGGCCTCTCCGCAAGGAGGTCGTCATGGTCGAGGAGCTGCTGGGCGTGGCTGCGGGCGTCTGCGCGGCGGGAGCGGTGTACGTCGCGGCCGGCGCTCGGGTCGTCAAGCAGTACGAGCGCGGGGTGATCCTGCGGCTCGGACGCCTGCGGGGCCGGGTGCGCGAGCCGGGGTTCATGCTGATCGTCCCCGCCGTGGACCGGCTGCACAAGGTCAACATGCAGATCGTGACGATGCCCGTGCCCGCCCAGGAGGGCATCACCCGCGACAACGTGACGGTGCGGGTCGACGCGGTCGTCTACTTCAAGGTCGTGGATCCGACGGCCGCGATCATCAACGTCGAGGACTACCGCTTCGCCGTCTCCCAGATGGCGCAGACGTCGCTGCGCTCGATCATCGGCAAGAGCGATCTGGACGATCTGCTGTCCGACCGCGAGAAGCTCAACCAGGGGCTGGAGCTGATGATCGACAGCCCGGCCGTCGGCTGGGGCGTGCAGATCGACCGGGTCGAGATCAAGGACGTGTCCCTGCCGGAGTCGATGAAGCGCTCCATGGCCCGGCAGGCCGAGGCCGACCGCGAGCGCCGGGCCCGGGTCATCAACGCCGACGCCGAACTCCAGGCCTCCAAGAAGCTGGCCGAGGCCGCGCACCAGATGGCCGACGCGCCCTCGGCCCTCCAGCTGCGGCTGCTGCAGACGGTGATGGCGGTGGCGGCGGAGAAGAACTCCACGCTGGTGTTGCCGATCCCGGTGGAACTGCTGCGGTTCCTGGAGCGGGGGGCACAGCCGGCGCCGGAGCACAAGGCCGAGCCCGCCTCCGAGCAGGCGGCCGTGGAGAAGTCCGCCGCGGAATCCGCGCCGGACGCCCCCGGACAGCCCCTTCAGAATTGAACCCTCCCCCAGCTGAAGCAGCGGGATTCCTGGCTCAGGAAGCCCCGCAGGTCAACAACCTGAAGGGGCTTACTCCCTCATCACCAGCCGGGATGGAACCTGCCCGGTTTGTTGAGCAAAGCTCGACTGTGCCGTCTTGGCTCTCGATCGGCACGGTGTGCGCGCTTGGTTCTCGCAACGCACGGCGCACACCTTACCCGATCATGTGGGCGGTCTCTCGCCCTGGAGGCGAAACCCCGTTCTTACCTTGGTGACACACGCTACGCGCGTGGTTCCCGCGACTGGCGCCAAGTGATAGACACGGCGGGGTCACAGCTCCTGTCCGCCAGCAGGAAGGTTGTCCCATGTCCGAGAACACGGCCGTCGACCGTACGTCACGTCGTCAACTCCTTGCCCGTACCGGCGCGTTGGGCGTCTCGATCGCCTTCGCCGGCAATCTCACCGAACTCTTCGCGGGCACCGCCGCCGCGCAGAACCTCGGCCACACCGGATACGGTCCGCTGGTCCCCGACCCGAAGGGCCTGCTCGACCTGCCGGAAGGTTTCTCCTACCGCGTCCTCTCCCGCGAGGGCGACAAGCTCCGCTCCGGCGAGGGACTGGTCCCCTCCAACCACGACGGCATGACGGCCCTGCCCGGCCGGCACGGCCGCGTCCACCTGGTCCGCAACCACGAGAACCGCGCCGACGGCAGGGTTCCCGTCCCGACCGTCGAGGGCCTCACCTACGACCCCGCCGGCAAGGGCGGCTGTACGGCGCTCGCGCTGGACTCCCGTAACCGCGTCCTGTCCGAGCGGGTCGCCATCGCCGGTACGGCCGTCAACTGCGCGGGCGGGCCCACACCTTGGGGCACCTGGCTGACCTGCGAGGAGACCGAGGACCGGGCCGGCACCAACGGCTACACCAAGGACCACGGCTTCATCTTCGAGGTCGATCCGGCGAACCCGCACCGCTCCGGGGCGGTCCCGCTGACCGCGATGGGCCGCTTCCAGCACGAGGCGATCGCGGTGGACCCGCGGCGCGGCGTCGTCTACGAGACCGAGGACGCCTTCCAGAAACCCTTCGGCCTCTTCTACCGCTTCCTGCCCCACCACCCGCACGGCGGTCTGGGCACCCTGCGCGCGGGCGGCCGCCTCCAGGCGATGCGTGTACCGGGCGTCCCCGACCTCTCCTCGATCCAGGAGACCGGCGCGAGCTTCGAGAACATCGAGTGGGTCGACGTACCGGACCCGCTGGCCGCGCAGACCCCCATCCGCCACCAGGACTTCGGACCCAAGGGCATCACCCACGCGCAGAAGCTGGAGGGCTGCTACTGGGGCGGCCGCTCCGTCTACTTCGTCTCCTCCTTCGCGCGCGCGGCCGAGGGCTCGGCGGCGGACCACTACGGGCAGATCTGGCGCTACGACCCCTCCGAGCGCCGCCTGACCCTGGTGATCGTCTTCGGCCCCGACACGGACCTCCAGCTCCCCGGCGAGTCCCCCGACAACATCTGCCTCGCGCCCAGCGGCGGCCTGATGGTCTGCGAGGACGGCAACGGCGCCCAGCACGTCTACGGCGTGACGCGACGCGGGGAGGTGTACGCGATGGCGCGTAACGCCCAGAACATCGGCACGGCCGCAGAGCCGGAGTGGGGCGAGTTCGCGGGGGTCACCTTCTCGCCGGACGGCAGGACGATGTACGTCAACTGCTACACACCGGGCACGACGTTCGCGGTGACGGGACCTTGGCGCAGGTAGCCGCTCCCCCGGGCCTCCACGAGCGGAGGCCATCTCTCCGGCCGGTCCTCCAACCTGTGCGGCATGAACGCTGCGGGGGATCTCGTCGACGGCCGGTTCGAGCTGGTGGAACGGCTGGGCAGCGGAGGTATGGGCACCGTGTGGCGGGCGCGCGACACGGTGCTGCACCGCGAGGTCGCACTCAAGGCGGTGCGGTCCGACGCGGACACGGTCGGCGTGGTGCGCGAGCGGGTGCTGCGGGAGGCGCGGGCGCTGGCCCGGCTCAGCCATCCCCATGTGGTGATGGTCCATCAGATCGTGGACGCCGACCCGCATCCGTGGATCGTGATGGAGCTGGTGCCGGGCGTCTCGCTGCAACGTCGGCTGGACGACGGCGCCTTGTCCCCGGCACGGGCGGCCCGCCTCGGCCGCGAGATACTCGCCGCGCTGCGGGCCGCGCACGCGGCAGGCATCCAGCACCGGGACGTCAAGCCCGCCAACATCCTCCTGCGCCCCGACGGCAACGCCGTCCTCACCGACTTCGGCATCGCCGCCCTCCAGGGCACGACGGCCCTCACGGCCACCGGCGAACTGGTCGGTTCGCCCGAGTACATGGCGCCGGAGAGGATCCGGGGCCATGGCGACGCCCCGTCCGCCGACCTCTGGTCGCTGGGTGTGGTGCTGTACGTGTGCGTCGAGGGCGTCAGCCCCCTGCGCCGCCCCACCACCCTCGCCACGCTGGCCGCCGTACTCGACGACCCGCTCCCGCCCCCGACCCGCTCGGGCCCGCTGACGCCGGTGCTCGAAGCCCTGCTGGTCCGCGACCCGGCCGCGCGCCCGGACGCGGCCCGGCTGGACGCGATGCTGGCGCGGGTGGCGGCGGGGACGACACCCGACCGGGCCGCCCGGCCGACGGTGACCTCCGTGGCGCCGCACCCTGCGCCGGTGTCCACCCAGCTGGACACCCCGCGACCCACGGCGCCTCAGGCGGTGGGCGCGTCTCGCAGCCGTACGCCCCTGCTCGTGGCCGCGACCGCGGTGCTGGCGATCGCCACGGCCACGGCGCTGGTGCTCGCCCTGCGCCCCGGCGACACGGACGGTGACGACAAGGCCCGCGCCACGACGTCGTCACCCGCCACGACACCCACGCCCACTCCCGCCGTACAGAAGCCGGCCCCGGGCACCCCCACCTCCGCCCCGACGCCGACCCCGACGACGCCGGCCGGCCGCTGGGTCGCCCAGCTGCACTCCGAACCCGTCTCCGCCGGCGTCGCCAACCGGGACCGCAGACTCGCCGTCCTGCGCCAGTCCGTACCGGAGGCCGCCGTCCTGCGCAGCGACGACTACGCGTCCCTGCGCGGCGGCTACTGGGTGTTCTACGCCCCCGGCCCCTTCGCCGACGGCCGCGCCGCCCTGACCTTCTGCGCCGAGCGCGACCGAACGACGGCGAACACCTGCATCGGCCGCTATGTGAGCACCCGGCCGGCCGAGTCCACCCTCCAGTGCCGCCCTCCGGCCTCCGCGCCGACGGGCCGCTGCACCCGCGACGACTGAGCACCACGGCCCCGGCGGGCGGGTGACACGTGCCCGACACACCCCCACACATGCCGATATGACTATCTGATCCTCATATCTTCATGCGGTGATCACACGTGTGCGACGCATCACCGCCGTCTGCGCCCTGAGCGGGCTCGCCGCGTGCGGGGCGCCCGAGGCGACCCGCGCTCCCCACCCGGCCCCCAGCGCCACCGCCGCCGTCTCGCCCTCGGCCCGGCCGCCGACGCTCGCCCCCGGCCCCGCCGGCCTGACCCCCGTCTTCGAGCGCGGCCCGCAGACCCGGGAGAAGACCGTCGCCCTCACCTTCGACGCCGACATGACCGCCGACCAGGGATCGCGGGCGGCGCGGGGGGAACGGTTCGACAATCCGGGGCTGGTCACGGCCCTGCGGGAGCTGAAGGTGCCGGCGACCGTGTTCATGACGGGGCGGTGGGCCGAGGAGTATCCGGGGCAGGCCCGGGCCATCGGGCACAACCCGCTCTTCGAGGTCGCCAACCACTCGTACAGCCACCATGCCTTCACCGAGGACTGCTACGGACTGCCGGTCCTCGGGGAGGAGCGGATGCGGGCGGACGTGGAGCGGGCGTATGCCGTGTTCCGGAAGGTGGGGGTCCGTGACGCGCTGCCGTACTTCCGGTTTCCCGGCGGCTGTTATGACCGGCGTGCGCTGAAGGCGCTGACCCCGCTCGGCGTCACCGCCGTGCAGTGGGACGTGGTCAGCGGGGACGCCTTCGCGACGGACGCCCGCGCGGTCGCCCAGGAGGTGCTGGACGGGGTGCGGCCCGGGTCCGTGGTGGTCCTGCACTGCACGCTCAGCGCGGCTCCCACGACCGAGCGGGTGGTCCGGCGCGTCGTACCGGAGCTGCGCGCCAAGGGCTTCCGGTTCGTGAAGGTGTCCGAGCTGATCGGGGCGGCCGGCGCCGTCGGAGGGCGGGACTGAGGCTCGCACGCTGGACGTGTGAGCGAGGACCAGCGAATGCGAGAGTGGGGGAGGCAGGAGACGCAGCGCACGGCCTGTTCCGGATGATCCGCCTGTTCAGGGCGATCTGCGGGACGTGAGCGCGCAGGCCACGGCGATCGCCGCCGCCGTGAGCAGAGCCGCTGCCGCCAGGGGCAGCAGGGGCAGGGGGACCGTGCCCGAGCGGGAGCCGGTGACCAGGCCGCTGACGGCCGCATGCGCCGGGGAGCCGGTCGCCACCACCGCGAGCAGGGCCGCGAGCAGCATCGCCGGGACCGCGCGGCCGGTCGAGCGCAGCAGCGGCCAGGTGGTGAGGGCGCCGACGGCCGTGCCGAGCAGGGCGCAGGCCAGCGTGGCGAGCAGCCCGGCCGCGCCCGCGGGAAGCCGTGGCACGCGCGTCTCGTGGTCCGCGCTCACCGGGTCGCTGATGAGCGTCACGGCGACGGTCGCGACCACGCCCACGGCCGCCGCGGCGGTCAGCGCCACCAGCAGCGCGGCGAGGTGCGCCCGCCCCGGCCCGACCGCGGCGGAGACACAGCTGCGGGCGGCGGTCGGCTCGTTGGTCACGCAGATCCGCACCAGCCAGGCGGCGACGGGCAGCAGGGCCGCGGCCGTGAAGCCGAGCGAGTCGAGGATGGGCTGACCGCCCTGCACGCCGATTCCGAGGAACGCGACGTACAGGATGAAGGGCGGCAGCCAGCGCTGCGAGCGGACCAACAGGGCGGTCTGGTAGCTGAGAAGGGCGGTCATCGGCGGCTCTCGGTGTCGGGGGTCGGCTCCGTCGCGGGCGGGTCCTGGCTCGCGCTCTGCCGGCTCACGCTCACCACGTGCCAGGGCGGGCGGGCCGTCAGCAGGGCGCGCAGGAGCACGTCCGAGTGGGACGCGGGGAGGGTGAGGCGGTGGGTGCCGGGGGCGGGTTCCTCGACGGATATGACCGTGCGGGTCGCGTCGGTGGGGAGATGCCCGCCGCGCGGGCCCTGGACGACGACGACCATGTGCGGGCCGGTGGGGTCCGCGGCCACCTGTTCCGTACGGAGGTCGAGGCCCGCGTCCCGCAAGGTGTACGTCGCGTCGGGCGCCCCCGCCAGGCGGCTCGGGTCGTGGTCCACGAAGACCACGGCGGTACCGGCCGCGGTGCGTTCGGCGACGGCCCGCTCCAACTCGGCGCGGGCGGCGGCGTCGAGGCCGGTCCACGCCTCGTCCAGGACGAGCAGCTCCGGCTCGGCGAGAAGGGCCTGCACGACGGCGACCTTCTGGCTGCTGCCCTTCGACAGCTGGGCCATGGGAGTTCGGGCGTACGCGGCGGCGCCGAAGCGGTCGAGCCATTCCAGCGCGGCCCGGGCGGCCGCGGGGCGGGAGAGGCCGTGCACCTTGCCGAGGTGGGTGAGGTAGCCGACGGCGGTGAAGGGGAGCGCGGTCGGGAAGCGTTCGGGGACGTAGGCCGTGCGGGGGCGGCCGGTGATACGGCCCTCGGTCGGGGCGTCTATGCCGGCCAGGAGGCGCAGGAGGGTGGATTTGCCGGTGCCGTTGGGGCCTTCGACGCGGACGAGGTCGCCGGGGGCCACGGTCAGGTCGACACCACGTAACACCCAGGGACCGCGCAGGCCGTAGCGGCGGCCCACGTTGTCCAGACGTAGATCATGTCGCATGGGGCCCATCCTCTCCCGCCGCGGAACGGATCTTCCGCCTGGCAGACTGGAGGACGTGACCAGTGACCCGGCCGTTCCCGGCGACAGCCCCTTTCGTACCGAGCCTTCGACGCGCGACGAGGCACCTCAGTTCGTCCTGCCGCTCGTCGTCCGCATCGAGCGGGCCGCTCCCCCGGCCCGTACGGACGCGCTGGAAACCGCCGCCCGTGCCGTGCTGGTGATTCTCGGTGACGAGCGCTCGGCCGGCGAGGGCGAGTGGGCGCCGGCCATGCGGGACTGGCAGGACGCCCGTATCCGCAAGGTGGTGCGGCGGGCCCGCGGAGCCGAGTGGCGGCGAGCGGAAGGGCTGCCGGGCATCACCGTCAGCGGCAAGTCGGCCGAGGTGCGGGTCTTCCCGCCCGTGCCGTTGGACGGGTGGCCCAAGGAGCTGGCGAAGCTCCAGGTGTCCGGCACCGATCTCGACGATCCGGAGCCGCCCGTGGACGCCGATCCGTCGGCGCCCGTGCTCTGGCTGAACCCCGAGCTCGACATGTCGGCCGGCAAGGCGATGGCGCAGACGGGGCACGCGGCACAGCTCGCCTGGTGGGAGCTGTCGGACGAGGAGCGGGCCGCCTGGCGTGACGCGGGGTTCCCGCTGGCCGTGCGCCGTGCGCAGCCGCGGCGCTGGCACGAGCTGACGACGGGCGGGCTGCCGGTGGTGCGCGACGCGGGGTTCACCGAGATCGCGCCCGGCTCGTGCACCGTCGTCGCCGACCATCCGGCGCTGCGGCGGACACCGGGCGCCTGAACATCCCCGGCGTTCTGCGCGTACGTCCTTGCAGTGACCGTTCGCGGTGTGCGGGTCGCCGGTCGCAACCTCAAATGTTGCTCTGAAGGTGGCCCCCGAGAGGTTCGGCTCCCGGTACGGGGGCCATACCCCCGTCACATCCGACACGGAGCGGGCCGAGGAGGGGACGATGGAGCGACTGGGTACGGGCATCGGATGGCGTCCGGAGATCGCGGACGCGGTGGAGCGCATGCCGGGCATCGACTGGGTCGAGGCCGTCGCCGAGAACGTCTGCCCCGGGCATCTCCCCGAGTCCCTGGTACGGCTGCGGGAGCGCGGGGTGACGGTGGTCCCGCACGGCGTCTCGCTCGGCCTCGGCGGGGCGGAACGGCCCGACGCCGAGCGGCTGACCGCACTCGCCGAGCGGGTGGAGGCGCTGGGATCCCCGCTGGTGACCGAGCACATCGCGTTCGTACGGGCGGGCGGGCCGCTGACGGCGTCCCCCCGCCTGGAGGCAGGGCATCTCCTGCCGGTCCCCCGCACCCGGGACGCCCTGGACGTGCTGTGCGAGAACGTCCGTATCGCCCAGGACGCGCTGCCCGTGCCGCTCGCCGTGGAGAACATCGCCGCGCTGATCTCCTGGCCGGGCGAGGAGATGACCGAGGGGCAGTTCCTGTACGAACTCGCCGACCGCACGGGGGTGCGGCTGCTGATCGACGTGGCCAACCTGCACACCAACCACGTCAACCGGGGCGAGGACCCGGCCAAGGCGCTCGCCGAGCTGCCGCTGGAGGCCATCGCATACGTCCATGTCGCGGGCGGCTTCGAGCGCGACGGTGTCTGGCACGACAGCCACGCCCACCCCGTCCCGCAGCCGGTTCTGGACGTCCTGACCGACCTCGCGTCCCGGGTGTCCCCGCCGGGGGTGCTGCTGGAGCGGGACGAGAACTTTCCCGAACCGGCCGAGCTGGAGCGGGAGTTGGGGGCTGTCCGGGAGGCGCTGGAGAAGGGGGCGGCCGAGCGGGGGGCTGCTGACGGGCGGGCGACGGAGGCGCGGGCGAGCGCTGAGGGGGTCTCGCGGGGAGCGGCGCCGGAGAGGAGCGCGGCTCCGGCCGGGGACATCGACCCCGCCCGTCAGCGCGTCGCCCTCGCGCAGGCCGCCCTGCTGTCCGCGCTCGTCGCCGGGACGCCCGTGCCGGAGGGGTTCGACCGGGTGCGGCTCGGCGTGCAGGCGCGGGCGCTCGCCGGGAAGCGGGCGGATGTCGTGGCGAAGGTCGCGCCCGAGTTGCCGGTGATCCTCGGGGACGGGTACCGGCGGGCCTTCCTCGGGTACAGCCACGGGCACCCCATGACCGACGGCTACCGGCGCGACGCCCTGGACTTCGCCGCGTATCTGCTGGCCGAGGGGCGGGTCGAGGACACGCGGGTGCGGGCCGGGCTGCGGGAATGGTGGCTGGAGCGGTCGGGACCGAGGCCGCACTCGCGGCGGCCGGGGGTGCGGCTGGCCCGCGCCACGCGCCGGGTGCTGCTGCGGCGCTGAACGACACCGGCTACGCCAACCGCCGTTCCCTCGCTGGACGCGGACGCCCGCGCCGAGTGTGCCGGGGTTAACACCCCCCGCCCGCCACACGGGCGACTTACCCGTTTCCGCCCCCTTTACCGCTGTACGCCACCCACCTTCGATTCCCTATTCGCCCGTATCCACCCCGGTTGCAACCATTCGCTCCTGTACGGCAGTTGGCGTAGACCCCGCTGTACCCCGAAGTAATATGCCAACCTCACCCCCGAAGCGCACTAACGTGCGGTGCCGCAACAGGAGGCACCATGCGACCGCGACCGCCCATCAACGGCCGAGGCATCTTCAGCGGCACCGGCATCATCATCACGGGCCTGACGGTGACTCTGCTGGCGATGATCTTCCCGATCTGGTCGTACGCCGACCGGTCCGGGACCGGTCTGGACACGCTCAACGCCGAGACCGTCTCGACCGAGTACGGGCCGCTGTCCGCACTCGACCGCGACTTCCTCACGAAGGTCCGGCTGGCGGGGCTGTGGGAGCTGCCCGCCGGGCAGCAGGCGCAGCAGAAGGGCACGACCCCGGCCGTACGGACCGCGGGCCGGCACCTCGTCGAGGGACACATGTTCCTCGACGAGCGGGTGCGCGACGTCGCCGCCAAGCTCAGCCTCGCGCTGCCCAACGAGCCCACCGAGCAGCAGCAGGAGTGGCTGGCGACCCTGAGCGGGGCCCAGAGCGTCGAGTACGACCGGCAGTTCGCCAACATCCTGCGGCTGGCGCACGGCAAGGTGTTCTCCGTGGTCGCCCAGGTGCGGGCCGGCACGCGCAACACCCTGGTCCGCGAGCTCGCCGACGACGCCAACACCACGGTGCTGGACCACATCACGGTCCTGGAGGCCACGGGTTACGTCGACTTCGACAGCCTCGCCCGCGACATGGTCGCCGACAGCACCCCTCCGCTGACACCGCCCTCCGGGCCGCCCGGCCCGACCGCCGACCCCGCTCCGGCCGTCCCGATGACCCCGCCGCCGTCGCCGAGCTACACCCTGCCGCCGGCCGCCACCAGCCCACGGGCGCCCGGCTCCTGAATCCGGAACGTCACATCCCGGCAACTCTCGGTCCGGATTGTGAACAAGGCATGGCGGTTCGCCGGGTCTTTGGCA
Organism: Streptomyces sp. NPDC057623; assembly: GCF_042800355.1. Taxonomy (NCBI): domain Bacteria; kingdom Bacillati; phylum Actinomycetota; class Actinomycetes; order Kitasatosporales; family Streptomycetaceae; genus Streptomyces; species Streptomyces sp. NPDC057623. The sequence goes on along the minus strand of NZ_JBHVGZ010000004.1, from coordinate 80,933 downwards.
TAGAAACGCGGCATGTTCTGGGTCCTTCTCCTGCTGCTGGCCTGGGCCGTCGCCGGCACCGCGTGCACCCGGCTGTGCCTGGCCGCCGTTCACGCCGCCGCCGCGGACACGAAAGAGGCGACCGCGGGCCGGGGGCACGATCTGACGTTGTACGAGGCCGCGTTCCTGTCCGGCGGGCCGCGGCGGGTCGCCGATCTGACCCTCGTCGCCATGGCGCGGCAACGGCGACTACTGCTCGCCCGCACCGGCTGGGCCACGGTCGTCGATCCGCGCGGGCGGGACGAGATGGAGCGCTCGGTGATAGGGGCCATCGGGCCGGAGGGCCAGTCCCGCATCGAGCCGGTGCGGGACGCCGCGGCCGCCGCCGACGCGGTGGGCAGCCTCGCCGACCGGCTGGTCAGCGACGGCCTCGCCGTGCCCGACGGGGCCCGCACCGGGATCGCGGCCGCGATCCGGCAGGTGCGGTTCGCCGCCGCCGTCGTACTGGCGTTGGGGGCGGCCGCCCTGTTGACGCCCGCCCAGTCGGAGATGCCGGCTCATCTGGTCGCACTCTGGTTCGCGCTCCCCTTCGTGCTCACCCTGAGCTGCCTGGCCATCGCCCGGGTGGAGATCCACCCGTACGCCCAGTGGGCCTCGCCGGCCGGGCAGCGACTGCTCAGCACCCTGGTGCGGCGCTCGCGGGGCGGGGAGGACCGTACGTATCTCACGTCCGTCGCCGTACGGGGCGTACGCGCGATCGGCGAGCCGGACCTGCGCGCGGCGTTCGCGCACCGCGAGACGCACCATCGCGCGCCCCACCCGCGCGACTGACCGCCCCTGAGCCCGGTGACGCATAGGGGGCATTGCGGCGACACCGGCGGGATGGTGCTTGCCTTCGTCAACAGACGAACGAAATATCCCTTTTGTTGCTGCCGTGCTGCGAAGGGATACGCAATGAGAGCTGCCGCCCTCTACTCGGCCGCGGGGGCTCTGCTCCTGACGACCCTGTCCGCCGCCCCGGCCGGCAGCACCGGGGCCGCCCCGGGCACGGCCGAGCAGCACGGCGCCGGCGTGGCCGCCGCGCGTGCCAAGGCGGCCGGCATCGCCTTCGGCAAGTGCGCCAAGGAGCAGGACCTGCCGGGCAGGATGGAATGCGGCACGGTGTCCGTCCCGCTCGACTACAGCCGTCCGGGCGGCAAGCAGATCAAGCTCGCCGTCAGCCGGGCCGTCGCCACGCACAAGGACCCGAACAACAGCAAGCGCCGGGTGCCGGGGCAAGGCTCCCTGGTCTACAACCCGGGCGGACCGGGCGCGTCCGGACTGCTCTTCCCGCTGGTCGGCATGCTGCCCGAGTGGAAGCGGCTGGCGGCCGCGTACGACCTCGTCGGCTACGCCCCGCGCGGAGTGGCGCCTTCCGCGCCGCTGTCCTGCCAGGACCCCAAGAAGTTCGCCCAGGGCCCGGCGCAGGCGCCGACGCACCCCTCGGAGGCGTACAAGCAGGAGCGTGTCGCGCGGGCGAAGGCCTACGCACGGGGCTGCGCCGAGCGCACGGGCAGTGCGCTGCGGCACTACAACTCCCTCAACAACGCCCGTGACCTGGATGTGCTGCGTGCCGCGCTGGGCGAGTCGAAGCTGACGTTCATGGGGGCCTCGTACGGCACCTACTTCGGCTCGCTGTACGCGACGCTGTTCCCGTCGCACGTACGGCGGATGGTGTTCGACTCCGCCGTGAACCCGGACCCCTCGCAGATCTGGTACCGCAACAACCTCGCCCAGTCGGCCGCGTTCGAGGGACGGTGGGAGGACTTCCGGGAGTGGGTCGCCGAGCACGACGACGTGTACGGGCTCGGTGACACGCCGGAGGACGTACTGGCCAGCTACGAGAAGGTGCGGGCGCGGCTGGCCGAGGAGCCGGCGGACGGGAAGGTCGGGCCGGGGCAGCTGCAGGAGGCGTACCTACAGGCCGGTTACTACGACGACTACTGGCCGTCGCGCGCGAAGGCGCTCTCGGAGTACCTGAAGGGCGACCCGAAGGCGCTGGTCGAGCTGGCCGCGCCGGTGCAGGAGGCGGCGGCCGAGCAGGAGAACTCCAGCGCGGTCTACACGGCCGTGGAGTGCAACGACGCGCCCTGGCCGACGGACTGGGCGGTCTGGGACCGGGACAACACGCGGCTCGCGCGCGTGGCGCCGTTCGAGACCTGGGACAACGCGTGGATGAACCTGCCGTGCGCCTACTGGCAGGCACCCCGGCAGAAGCCCCTCGACGTGCGCACCGGACAGGGTGAGCTGCCGCCGACGCTGATCCTCGCCGCCGAGCGGGACGCCGCCACACCGTACGACGGGGCGCTGGAGATGCACCGGCGGCTGGCCGGCTCGGTCCTGGTCACCGAACGGGACGCCGGTACGCACGGCATCGCCTACGGCCCGAACGCCTGTGTCAACGGCCACGTCGACGCGTATCTGCTGGAGGGCCGCCTCCCGGCCCGGCGCGCGGCGTGCGAGGCGCACCCCGAGCCGAAGCCGGAGCGTCCGGGCGAGGACAAGGCGAAGAAGAAGCTGGGCGACCGGGCGGGCGCGACGAAGCCGGGCGGCCGGCCACAGGAGGCCGCGACCGCCCGACTCCCGCACTGATCAGGCGAGCCCGGCGACCGGCTCGGCCACGGACGGCCGCCGCCGGGTGCCGCGTCTCCCGGGGGGACGCGGCACCCGGTCGCCACTGCACGGTGGGCCGGCCCCGGCCCACCTCACCTCACGGCGTCAGGCAAGCCCCGCGACCAACTCGGCCACGGACTTACGGCGCCCGGTGCCGCACCCCCCGGGGGACAACCCCCGGACCCCCGGCCCAGCCACAGTCACCGCACCCACTCAGGCAAGCCCCGCGACCAACTCGGCCACGGACTTACGGCGCCCGGTGTAGAACGGCACCTCTTCGCGGACGTGCATCCGGGCCTCGGAAGCCCGCAGGTGGCGCATGAGGTCGACGATGCGGTAGAGCTCGTCGGCCTCGAAGGCCAGCAGCCACTCGTAGTCGCCCAGCGAGAAGGAGGCGACCGTGTTGGCGCGGACGTCCGGGTAGCCGCGGGCCATCTTGCCGTGGTCGGCGAGCATGCGGCGACGGTCCTCGTCGGGCAGCAGGTACCAGTCGTAGGAGCGCACGAAGGGGTAGACGCTGACGTAGTCGCGCGGCGTCTCGTCGGCGAGGAACGCCGGGATGTGCGAGCGGTTGAACTCGGCGGGGCGGTGCAGCGCCATGTTCGACCACACCGGCTCCAGGGCACGCCCCAGCTTGGTGCGGCGGAAGAGGTTGTACGCCTCCTGGAGCTGGTCGCTGGTCTCGGCGTGCCACCAGATCATGAGATCGGCGTCGGCGCGCAGCCCGGACACGTCGTACGTGCCACGGATCGTCACGTCCTTGGCGGCGAGCTGGTCGAACAGCTCCTGGACCTCGTCGGCGTAGCCCGCGCGGTCCTCGGGGAGCACGTCCTTCAGCTTGAAGACGGACCAGAGGGTGTAGCGGATGACCTCGTTGAGGTCCTTGGCCAGCTTGCCCTTGTTCGGGATCCTGCCGGACTCGGTGGTGGAGGCGTCGTCACTCATGTCACCTATTCTCCCGCTCCGCCGTGCAGACTCTGCACCGGGTTGGCGGTGAGCTCCCGCACTCCCCGCAGATCGCCTTCCAGCTGGTCCACGGCCGCGTACGCGCTCGCGATGCACGCCGGGATGCCCACGCCGTCGTACTGCGCCCCGCACACGGCGAGGCCCGGCACCGCGGCCACGTGCTCGCGGATGCGGGACACGCGCGCGTGGTGGCCGACCGGGTACTGGGGCAGGCCGCCGGTCCAGCGGGTGACGCGGGTTTCGAGGGGGGTGGCGTCGAGGCCGGTGGCCGCCCGGAGGTCCTGTCGGGAGACGTCGACCAGGTGGGCGTCGTCGCGCTCCAGGATCTTCGTCTCGCCGTACCGCCCGAGGGACGTGCGCAGGACGACCACGTCCGGGTCCTCGTCGGCGATCCAGCCCCACTTCTGGGAGGCGAACGTCGAGGCCTTGATGGTGCGCCCGTCGACCGGCGGCACGAGGAAGCCGCTGCCCGCGGGCAGGTCGGTGTCGGCGCGGCGGTGGGCGAGGGTGACCAGGGCCATGGAGGCGTACTCGATGCCGTCCAGCTCGGTGGCGGCTTCGGGGGCCTCGGCGCGCAGGAGGGCCGCGGCGGCCGGGGCGGGTACGGCGACGACGACCGCGTCGGCGTGCAGCACCCGGTCACCGGCGACGACGCGCCACCGGGCGGCCTCCGCGCGGCTCAGCTCCGTGACCGGCGCCCCGGTGAGGATCTCGCCGCCCCGCGCGCGCACCGACTCCGCGACGGCGAGCGGGAGTTGCCCCACCCCGCCCTCGATGCCCATGAACACCGGCCCGGTCTGCTGGTTGGCCGCCGCCTTGGCCTGGATCTCGCGGACCGCCTCGGTGAGGGAGTCGTGCGTCCTCGCCGCCTGGTAGAGCTGCGGAACGGCCGAGCGCATCGAGATGCGGTACGCGTCACCCGCGTACACGCCGCCCAGCAGAGGCTCGACCAGGCGGTCGACGACCTCGCGGCCGAGGCGCGCCGCCACGTACTCACCGACCGCCACGTCGTCCCCGACCTCGGTGCGGGGCAGGTCGGCGTCGCGCTCGATGCGGGCCAGTCCCTCGTCGGACAGGACGCCGGAGAGGGCGGCGGCGGTGCCGGGGACGCCCATCACATGGCCCTTGGGCATGGGGCGCAGGGCACCGCGGGTCCAGATCGAGGCGGTCGCGGTGGCGGGCGGCTGGAGGCGCTCGTCGAGGCCCACCTCGCGGGCGAGGGCGATGGCCTCGGGGCGGCGGGCCAGCATCGACTCGGCGCCGAGGTCCACCCGGACGCCCGCGATCTCCCCGGGCAGCAGCTTGCCGCCGACCCGGTCCGACGCCTCCAGGACGGTCACCTGCCGGCCTCTGTCCAGCAGCCGGTGGGCCGCGGCGAGCCCCGCGATCCCGCCGCCGATGACGACAACCCGGCCCGTACCCGTACGAGTCTGAACTTCGCGCATGTCCACAGCCTCTCAGACCCCACTGACAAGCCCTCCGCGCCCCGGTGTCCTTCACGAGTCCTGACCGTGACCGCATCGGGACCGATCACCGCCAACGTTCCGCCGGACCCCGGCGTCGAAGAAGCGTCAGTCGTCACGACGACCCTCGGGGGTACGCCCAGATGCGCACACGAAGTTCCGCACGATCCGCGGGATCCGCACGATCCGTGCGAGCGGTCCCGGCCCTGGCCGCCGTCCTGCTGGCCGCGGCCCTCGCACTCACCGGATGCAGCGGCGCGGCGGACGACTCGGCCTCCGGCAGCAACGCCGCCGGGGGCGGGGCCGCCAAGTCGGAAGTCGCGGCCGGCGCTCAGGAGGGCGCCCCGGGCAGCGGCTCCGACGCCGACCGGGCGAGCGCGCCGCCCAAGGCCACCGCGAGCCACATCATCCGCACCGCCTCCCTGACCGTGCAGGTCAAGGACGTACCGAAGGCTCTCGACGAGGCCCGCACCACCACCGAGAACGCGGGCGGCTATGTCGGCAACGAGACCACCACACGCGACGAGGAGGGCCACGAGCACACCCGCGTCGTCCTGCGGGTACCCGTCGACCGGTACGCCGAGGTCCTCACGGACCTGGAGGGCGCGGGCAAGCTGGTCGAGCGCAGCGCCAAGGCGCAGGACGTCACCGACCAGGTCGTGGACGTGGAGAGCCGCATCAAGACGCAGCGGGCCAGCGTGGCACGGATCCGTGAGCTGATGGACCAGGCGACCAAGCTCAGCGACGTGGTCACACTGGAGGGCGAGCTGAGCTCCCGCCAGGCCGACCTGGAGGCGCTGCTGGCCCAGCAGGCGTCCCTGAAGGACCGCACCAGCCTGGCCACGATCACCCTCTCCCTGTCGGAGACCCCGGTGAAGAAGGTCGCGAAGGACGACGACGACCCCGGCTTCCTGGACGCGCTCGCGGGCGGCTGGAACGCGTTCGTGACGATGCTGCGCTGGCTCGCGGTCGCGATCGGCGCCGTGCTGCCCTTCGCCGCGGTGGCGGCGCTGATCGTGCTGCTGTGGCTGAAGGTCCTTCGGCCCAGGCTGCCGCGCCGCCCGGATCCGGCGCCCGTGACGACCGCGCTGGGGCCGCTGCCGACGGCACGCCCGGCGCCGCAGCCCACGCGCGCGGGCGACGAACAGAGCGGCGAGCGCGACTGAAATGCCCGGCGCTCGTAGCGTGTTCGCATGAACATGAGCGCTGCGAGGGGTGTGTCGGGTCCGCGAGAGCGGCTGGTCGTGATCGGCGGGGACGCCGCGGGGATGTCCGCGGCGTCGCAGGCACGAAGGCTCAGGAGCGCGGAGGAGCTGGAGATCGTCGCGTTCGAACGCGGCCACTTCACCTCCTTCTCGGCCTGCGGCATCCCGTACTGGGTGGGCGGCGACGTCCCCGACCGCGACCAGCTGATCGCCCGCGCACCCGAGGAGCATCGGGCCCGCGACATCGACCTGCGCATGCGGACGGAGGTCACGGAGATCGACGTGGACGGCGGGCGGGTACGCGCGCGTGACGTCGATTCCGGGGCCGAGTCCTGGACGTCGTACGACAAGCTCGTGATCGCGACCGGCGCCCGCCCGATCCGCCCCGACATGCCGGGCGTGGACGCCCCGGGCGTGCACGGCGTGCAGACCCTGGACGACGGCCAGGCCCTCATCGACACGCTGACACGCACGCGTGGCCGTCGCGCGGTGGTGGTGGGCGCCGGCTACATCGGCGTCGAGATGGCCGAGGCGCTCATCAACCGCGGCTACGAGGTGACGGTCGTCAACCGCGGCAGCGAGCCCATGTCGACGCTCGATGCGGACATGGGCCGCATGGTGCACGAGGCCATGGAGGGCCTGGGCATCACCATGGTCAACGACGCCGAGGTCACCAAGATCCTCACCGGCGAGGACGGCCGGGTCCGGGCGGTGGTCACGGATGACGCCGAATACCCGGCGGACGTCGTCGTCCTCGGCATCGGCGTCCGCCCGGAGACGACCCTCGCCCGGGCCGCGGGCCTCCCTCTCGGCGACCACGGCGGTCTCCTCACCGACCTGGCCATGCGGGTGCGCGGCCACGAGAACATCTGGGCGGGCGGCGACTGCGTGGAGGTCCTCGACCTCGTCTCCGGCCAGGAACGCCACATCGCCCTGGGCACCCACGCCAACAAGCACGGCCAGGTCATCGGCACGAACGCCGGCGGCGGCTACGCCACGTTCCCCGGCGTCGTCGGCACGGCCGTCAGCAAGGTCTGCGACCTGGAGATCGCCCGCACGGGCCTGCGCGAGAAGGACGCGCGCAGGGCGGGTCTCCAGTACGTCACGGCCACGATCGAGTCGACGAGCCGCGCGGGCTACTACCCGAACTCCTCAGTGATGACGGTCAAGATGCTCGCCGAACGCCGCACGGGACGGCTGTTGGGCGTACAGATCGTGGGCAGGGAGGGCGCGGGCAAGAGGGTCGACATCGCGGCGGTGGCACTGACGGCGGGGATGACGGTGGAGCAGATGGTGTCCCTGGACCTGGGTTACGCGCCTCCGTTCTCGCCGGTGTGGGACCCGGTGCTGGTGGCAGCCCGGAAGGCAGCCAAGGCAGTGAACGCCGGAACCTCATGACTGGCGGCGCGGTCAACGCCCCAAAGGGGCGCGGGGAACTGCGCGACCAGCCACAACGAACCCGCGGCCGCAGAACCACCGCGCCCGCACGGCGACTAGGCGGATCCGTTGATCCTCTCGATAGCCTGCCGAGCCTGCTCAGCCGGAGGCCGCGAAGGCAACGACGACACCGACGCGCTCACACTCGGCGGCATCGCGGCGGCGGCAGCGGGCTGCTCCCCCGCCGGCTTCGCATGCGCGGCCCCCCGCGCGGAGCGCAACCGATGGCTCACGGCCTCGTCCAGTGTCACCGGCCGCTGCATCTGCGCGGCGAGCCGCCCCGCCTCCTGCCCCAGCCGGGCCACGTCTTCCCACGGCAGCCGCACCACCACCGAGAGCTCGGCCTCACCGTCGGGCAACGCGTGCATCGCGGGAGTAACTCGGTCGTTCATCGCCTGTTCCTCACGTAGACCCCGCGACCCGCCTTCCCCGTGCCGCGGGCGGTTGAGAACAGATACGGGCGCCCGAACGACGGCGTTCACCGATTCGCCGGACGTTTCCCGGGCAGAAAACCCTCGTGGTCATCCCCGTCCATGACGTGAACCCGGTGCGCCGCACCCCCTGGGTGACATACGCGCTGATCGCCGCGAACGTCCTCGTCTTCCTGTCCACGCCCGGCATAGCCGGCTCCGTGGCCGGTGAGAGCAGCCTGTCCCAGCTGTGTCATCTGCACGCGTTCCTGGACCACTACGCGGCGGTGCCGCGGGAGTTGGTCCACGACCAGCTGCCGGGCGTGGTCCCCACGGGCGATGTCGCCGTGGGCCCCCAGGGCCGCCCGGGGTGTGTGGTCGGCCCGCCGGACTACGACAAGTCCCCGGCGCTGTCCGTCTTCACCGCGCTGTTCCTGCACGGCGGTTGGCTGCACCTGCTGGGCAACATGCTCTTCCTGCTGATCTTCGGCAACAACATCGAGGACCGCATGGGCCATGTGCGGTACTTCCTCTTCTACGTCGTCTGCGGCTACGCGGCGTCGTACGGCTTCGCGTTCCTCAACGACGACTCGGCCGAACCGCTGATCGGCGCCTCCGGGGCGATCGCGGGCGTACTCGGCGCCTATCTCGTGCTGTATCCGAAGGCCAGGGTGTGGGTCCTCGTCCCGTTCCTGGTCTTCCTGCCGCTGCGGCTGCCGGCCTGGCTGGTGCTGGGCTTCTGGTTCGTGCTCCAGGCGGTGTACTCGAACGGCGAGGGCGTCTCCGACGCGGGCACCGTGGCGTACGCGGCGCACATCGTGGGCTTCCTGGCCGGCATGGCCCTCGCCTGGCCGCTCAAGGCGGGGACACCGCCGCCACCGGAGCCGCGTGGCCTGCTGTTCGGCAGACGGGCGCGGCCTCACACGTGGTGAGCGCCGCTACCGGGCCGTCTGCGTGTGGACGTACTCGACGAGCCGGGTCAGCGCGTCCGGGTCGGTGGACGGCATGACGCCGTGGCCGAGGTTGAAGACGTGGCCCTCCAGGCCCGCCGCCGCGTCGAGGACCTCGCGGGTCTTGGCCTCGACCGCCTCGGGGGTGGTGAACAGGATGGTCGGGTCGAGGTTGCCCTGGAGCGCCTTGCCGGGGCCCACGCGGCGGGCGGCCTCGTCGAGCGGGACGCGCCAGTCGACGCCGACGACATCCGCGCCGGCCTCGCCCATGAGCTTCAGGAGTTCGCCGGTGCCGACGCCGAAGTGGATGCGTGGGACGCCGTAGCCCTCGACCGCCCGGAAGACCTTCGCCGAGGCGGGCATCACCGAGCGGCGGTAGTCGGCGGGGGCGAGGGAGCCGACCCAGGAGTCGAAGAGCTGGACCGCGGAGGCGCCGGCCTCGATCTGCACCTTGAGGAAGGCGGCCGTGATGTCCGCGAGGCGGTCGAGCAGGTCGGCCCAGAGCTCCGGGTCGCCGTACATCATCGCCTTGGAGTTCTCGTACGTGCGGGACGGGCCGCCCTCGACGAGGTAACTCGCGAGGGTGAAAGGCGCCCCGGCGAAACCGATGAGCGGGGTGGCGCCGAGCTCGCGGGTGAGCAGGCCGATGGCCTCGGTGACGTACGAGACGTCCTCGGGGGTCAGGTCGCGCAGCTGCGCCAGGTCGGCGCGGGTGCGGATCGGGCGCTCGACGACCGGGCCGACGCCGGGCTTGATGTCGAGGTCGATGCCGATGGCCTTGAGGGGTACGACGATGTCGCTGAAGTAGATCGCCGCGTCCACGTTGTGCCTGCGCACGGGCTGGAGGGTGATCTCGGTGACCAGCTCGGGCCGCATGCAGGATTCGAGCATCGGAATGCCCTCGCGCACCTTGCGGTACTCCGGCAGGGAGCGCCCGGCCTGCCGCATGAACCACACCGGCGTGTGCGGCACGGGTTCGCGCCTGCACGCCTTGAGGAAAGCGGAGTCGTACGTGGCTGACGGCGGCGTCTGATTGGCACTCACGGGGGCAAGTCTCGCACGGCCGCGGCGGGCCCGGCGGCCGGGGTTGCCGTGTTGTCCGGGTGTCTCTCCCTGCACGAAGCCCCCGTTCCCCTTAATCTTCCCGGCATGGCTGCGGCTCAGGAACGACTGTCGGACGGTACTGGCGGGATGGACGACGCGAAGGACGGCGGGGAGGCGGACCGGCATTCGAAGAGTACGGCTCCGCCGGCGTTCCGTGCGGCGGTCGACGCCCTGCGCGGCAGTCGGCTGCGGCCGCAGATCGAGGTCGAGCAGACCAAGGCGCCGCAACGGCTCGCTCCGTACGCGTACGCGCTGGAGGCGGCCGTCGTCGACGGCGACCAGGACCTGGCCGACGGCCGCCTGGTGCTGCTGCACGATCCGGCGGGCCACGACGCCTGGCGGGGCTCCTTCCGGCTGGTGACCCTGGTGCGCGCGGAACTGGAGGCGGAGATGGCCGTCGATCCGCTGCTGCCCGACGTGTGCTGGTCCTGGCTGACCGGTGCGCTCCAGGCGCGCGGGCTGTCGTACGGCGAGCCGAGCGGCACCGTCACGCGGGCGAGTTCGCACTACTTCGGCGGCCTGTCCGAGCGCCCGGCGGCCTCGCAGATCGAGATCCGTGCCTCCTGGACTCCGCGCGAGGGCCTGGGCGGCGTTCCGGACACCGCGGCCCACCTGGCGTCCTGGTGCGATCTGCTCGCCCAGGTCGCGGGGCTGCCACCGGCGGGCCCGGGCGACGCCTCCGTGGTGACGCTGCCGCAGCGCCGCGACCCGCAGGCCCGGTAACCGCTCCTCACTCGACGGCCACGCCCGCTTGACCATCACTTTGTCGATACGGCCACTTTCGGTCAGAAATCAGGCCATGATCGAGCCGTTTTACTCGCCGAACGATCGACCGTGCGTCCGAATTGCCCCGATTGTTACTCACTAAATCGTGATCTTTCCCTAAAGGGCCAGAGGTTTGGTGCCGAAGACGACTGTGACCTTGAAAGCCGTCCCCGCACCCAGGAGGCCTGGTGTCCGTTCTCCTCGAGCAGCCCGCAAGCCTGGTCGCCTACCGCCCGAACAAGCCGACCGCCATGGTGGTCGTGGCCGATCCACGCGTCCGATCCACCGTCACCCGTCACCTCTGGGCGCTCGGCGTGCGCGATGTCATCGAGGCCTCGTCCATCGCGGAGGCTCGTCCCCGCATCGGCAACCCCCGCGACATCTGTGTCGCCGACGTCCATCTGCCCGACGGCTCCGGCCTGACCCTCCTGTCGGAGACCCGTGCCGCGGGCTGGCCCAACGGCCTCGCCCTGTCCGCCGCCGACGACATCGGCGCCGTACGCAACGCCCTCGCCGGTGGCGTGAAGGGTTACGTCGTCACCGGCACCCGCACCAACGTCGGGCTCCCCACCCGGCCCGGTGCCGCTCCCATCGGCGCCGCCGCCGCCCGTATGCACCGTCGCCACCCGGGTGCCCCGAGCCACCCGGGCGGCTACCGCGAGCTGTCCGGTCGCGAGGTCGAGGTGCTGCGGCTGGTGGCGGAGGGCCAGTCGAACAAGGCGATCGGCGTCTCGATGGGCCTGTCCGCCCTGACCGTCAAGAGCCACCTCGCCCGTATCGCCCGCAAGCTGGGCACAGGTGACCGCGCCGGCATGGTCGCCGTGGCCCTGCGGACCGGCATCATCCACTGACCCTCACTCCTTCACCGACACCTGCTCCTTCACCGCCCCATGCCCCCGCCCCCTCACCGACGTGAACGGGATCGACCGCTGATCCCGCCCACGTCCCTCACCTGTCGTGGACCGGGCCGTCCACTTGGCCGATTGGTTTACGACCCTCAGGCGCCCGCCGACGGAACGTTCCGTCGGCGGGCGCTGTCCATGCGGCGGCCTCGGCCGGCCCAAGTGAAGATCACTCGCGGGCGGGAGCGGGAGGGTGTGAAGATCGGCCGGACGGGAAGCGCGGGCTGATAGACAGGCGCACTGACGAGTGCCATCTTCCGGCCCTCGTGATCCCCCCGCCCCGAACGGAGCCTGTCATGCCCAAGCCCTCCTCCTCCTTGGCCTCTTGGGGCCTCGCCGCCGCAGCCGCCGCTGCGCTGCTGGTGGGCTGCTCGTCGGAGGCCAAGCTGGGCAAGGACGAGGTGGCGAACTCGGTGGCCGAGAAGCTCGCCGCGCAGACGGGCCAGCCGAAGCCGGACGTCACCTGCCCCGAGGACCTCGTGGGCAAGGTCGGCACCTCGTTGCGCTGCAAGCTCACCGCGACCGACGGCACGAGTTTCGGGGTGACGGTCAAGGTCAACTCCGTCGAAGGCAGCACGATCCGCTACGACATCAAGGTCGACGAGAAGGCCTCCTGAGCCGGACCAGGCCCCACGCGCCCGCCCGGGCGGGCGCGTGGGAAATGTGTGACCGCGAGGTGCGGATTGTGATGGAGCACCGGTGGGGTGGGCCGGCCGAGAGGCCACAGGAGATGCTGGCTCCATGAGTGGAGCGGAAGCAGTCCTGATCGTGGTGTGGTGTGCCGCCCTCACGGCACTCGTCGTGTGGGTGAACCGGCGCAAGGCCCGCAAGAAGCGTGAGGCCGAAGAGTCGTACGCGCGACTGCGGTCGTTCGCCGAGAGCCGCGGGTGGACTTACGAGGAGGGCGTGCCGAGCCTCGTCGACGCCTACCAAGGGGCCGAGCCGCTCCCGGACAAGGCCAGCAACGTCATGGGGGACAACGTCGTCAGCGGTACTTACCGCGGATTCGGCTTCCGCGCCTTCGAGTACCGCTATTACAACAAGGACATCGATTCGGAGTCGACGCAGGTCATCGTCCACTCCGTCTGGGCCCTGAACCTGGGCGTGGAGGTTCCGGACCTGCGGATCTACCGCGACGGCTGGTTCGACACCTTCTATCGGGGACGGGCCATGGAGGTGGGAATCCCCCAGCTCGACAAGGACTTCCACATCGTCTCCCGAGACGAGGAGCGCGCCCGGCCCGTCGTGCTCGACGGCCTGGCGGGGTTCCTCACCTCCGACCCTCGCGCCCTGGAGATGCCGCTCCGGCTCCACGACGGTCAGCTGATCACCTCGCGTTCGCGGACCAAGCTGAGCAGCGAGACGTTCGACGAGCCCCTTGAGTATCTCGTCGACGCCGCGGGCCACTTGGGAGCCCTGTCACCCGCCCGGCCTCCGCAGGCGCCCTAGAACAGCAGTGCGTCAGGCGCACGATTCGATCGCATCCATGGAGCTTCCCGGCAGGGATCATGGTGATGTCCGGGGGCGTTGTCGCTGCTCCCGTGCCTTTGCGAGACCCTGTCGACGTTCTCAACAATCGGGGTGCCGACGTGCGTTCGCACCCGTTCGGACGTAGAGGGGGGTGCGGATGGGCCAGTTCGATGTGGAGCCGTCCGAACTGCGGTCGGCTTCCAAGAAGATCAAGGACTCCGTGGGCCGGAGCGACAAGGTGAAGCTCGACGAACTCGCGGACTCCGGCGACGACTTCGGCCACGGCGACGCGGCCGGCGAGTTCGGCGCGCTGATGGCCACCTGGATGGAGGCCATCAAGAGCCCGATGAAGGAGGACGGGGAGAGCTCGGCGGAGAAGCTGGACGAGAACGCCGCCTCCTACGAGCGCGCCGAGCGGGAGTCCCAGAACCACTTCACCGGGCCCGCGGTAGCCGGCCCGAGCTACTGACGGGGAAGCAATGGCGGCACAACTTGGCTCCACGCGCGACCCACGCGCACTCATCCCGGGAAACCCGTCGAAGCTCACCGGCGACGCGGACAAGCTCGACGGCCATGCGAAGACCCTCGACGGCATCGGGGACGAGCTCGGCTCCGTCCGTATCTCCAGCTGGCACGGGCAGGCCAGCGACGCCTTCTGGGACGACTTCTCGGGCCAGAAGCAGAAGTGGTTCCGCGGCTCGGACTCGCTGGGCGCGGCCGCCGGGGCACTGCGGGACTACGCCAGAGCCCTCAGCTGGGCCCAGGGCCAGGCCGAAGAGGCCATCCGGCTGTACGACGGGGGCGACGAGAGCGGCGGCGAGCAGCTGCTGGCCTCTGCACGCGCCCATGTCGAGTCGGAGGGCGACGCCGCGGCCGAGAAGTTCAAGGCGCAGGGCGGCGAGGGCGACAACGCGCCCGACTGGCTCTTCTGGGCCTCGGAAGCGGCGCAGGACGACACAGGCGCTACGTCCAAGCAGCTCTTCGAGTTGGAACGGGCAGGCGACCCGAGGACCATCGGGGCCTGGGGCGACCACAAGAACATGACGCAGGCGGAGAGGGAAGCGCTGCGCGAGGGCAAGGGCCCCGGCATCACCGTGGCCGGCCCGTCCGTCAGCGCCGACGCCAAGGTCTGGGGCGCCGAGGCCAAGGGCCGCGGTGAGTTCGCCGGCGGCGAGGTCTCGGGCAAGGCCGGTGTCAACCTCCTCGGCGTCGACGCCTCCGCCGGCGTGGGACTCGTGGACGGGAACGCCACCGCACAGGCGTCCGGCAAGGCCTATCTCGCCCAGGCCACGGCCGAGGGCAAGTACGGGGTCGGTTACTTCGAGGCCTCCGGCAAGGGCGAGGCCTATGTGGGCGCCGAGGCCGGCGTCAAGGGCTCCATCGGCACGGACGGTGTCCATGTCGGCGGCGAGGCCTTCGCCGGTGCCAAGGCCACCGCGGAGGGTCATGCCTCCGTCGCCGGTGTCGGCGTCGGTGGTACCGCGGAGGCGTGGGCCGGTGCCGGCGCCGAGGCCCACTTCGACGCCGGCATGAAGGACGGCAAGATCGTCATCGGCGGCGACCTGGGCGTCGGCCTCGGCATCGGCGGCAAGTTGGGCGGCCAGATCGAGCTCGACCCGGGCAAGATCACCGACGCGGCCGGCGACGCGGTCGACGCGATCGGGGACTGGTTCGACTGACCCGCCGCGGGGAACCCAGCCCGGGGCTCCCCGCCCGTCCCCTCCTCCCCGACGCTTCCCGTACCGTCGGAACACGTACCGCAAGGAGTTGATCCACCATGCCGGGCACACTTCCGGTGCCGCTCGAAATCGAGCTCCCGCAGGGCTGGCAGTCGGCGCCCCCGGACGAGGTCGGCGCCCCGCACGCCGCCTTCGTCGCCCTGCACATGGCCTCCCGGGGCCAGGGCTTCATGCCGAACATCACCGTCACCGGCCACACTCTCGACGGCTCGTCGAGCCTGCACGGCCTCGCCGAGGAGTCGGTGCGGCGGCTGCGCGAGAACGTCGGCGCCGTCGAGATCGTCAAGCGCACCGAGGTGGGCACCTCGCCTGCGCCGGGCCTCATCGACGCACCGGGGATCGTGCAGAACCTGCGCATCCAGGCCACCGTCAACGGGCAGCCGATGGAGCTCGCGCAGAGCCAGTTCATCCTGGTGCTGGAGAACGAGCAGCGGCGTACCGAACGCGCGGAGATCGAGATCGCGCTGACGGCGAGGACGAGCCAGCTCCAGGACGTCCTCGAGGACTTCCAGACCTTCGTCTCCGCCCTCCGCCCGGCGACCGCCACCCCGGAGGGCTAGGTTCCCGCCCGCCCCCGGTGACGTCGCCGGGGGCGGGCGGGCCCCGTGCTCCGGTCGGCCGGCGCACCGCGTCGCCATCCCCTTCTGCGGGGTGGTGATGGGCCGCTTTCGGAGGATTCCGGCGATTGCCGGGCAGGTCGAGGGCACGCGTGGCCGAGAAGCAACGGTGAGCCGTGAGAAACGACGAGACGTGTTTCCGCAGGTCAGCGCCAACGTGTCCAGAACGCGCAGGTCAGACGCTCGCCCATACAGATATCCTTGACATGTGACCGACGCCCAAGAGACCGCAGCAGACACTTCACTGCGAACCACCGGAGGCGCCCCTCCGGACGACGGCGGATCTTCTGTTACGGAGGCGCCGATCCCTTTGCTGGAGCCCCGCGAGGGCATTCCGCCGGTGATCGCCGACGAGGTGGCGCTCGCCAAGGTGATCACCGCCTTCTCCGCAGGCTCCGGCCCCGTCGCCGTCGACGCCGAACGCGCGTCCGGCTACCGCTACGGCCAGCGTGCCTATCTGGTGCAGCTGCGCCGCGAAGGCGCGGGATCGGCACTGATCGATCCCGTCGCCTGCCCTGATCTGTCGGCCCTCGGCGAGGTCCTCTCCGGCGTGGAGTGGGTGCTGCACGCGGCCACCCAGGATCTGCCCTGTCTGCGCGAGATAGGCATGACGCCGAGCCGGCTGTTCGACACCGAGCTGGCGGGGCGGCTCGCCGGATTCCCGAGGGTCGGCCTCGGCGCGATGGTCGAGGGCGTGCTCGGGTTCGTCCTGGAGAAGGGCCACTCGGCCGTCGACTGGTCGACCCGGCCGCTGCCCGAGCCCTGGCTGCGGTACGCGGCGCTGGACGTCGAGCTCCTCGTCGATCTCCGCGACGCGCTGGAGAAGGAGCTGGACCGGCAGGGAAAGCTGGAGTGGGCGCAGCAGGAGTTCGACGCGATCGCGGCCGCGCCGCCCGCCGAGCCGCGCAAGGATCCGTGGCGGCGTACGTCCGGGATGCACAAGGTGCGGCGGCGGCGGCAGCTGGGCGTGGTGCGGGAGCTGTGGCAGACGCGGGACCGGGTCGCTCAGAAGCGGGATGTGTCGCCGGGCAAGGTGCTGTCCGACGCGGCGATCGTGGAGGCCTCGCTCGCCCTGCCGGCGAACGTCCATGCCCTGGCCGCGCTCAACGGGTTCGGGCACCGGATGGGGAGGCGGCAGCTGGAGCAGTGGCAGGCTGCCGTGGACCGCGCGAAGGCCATGAGCGAGTCGCAGTTGCCCGCGCCGGGGCAGGCGGTGACGGGGCCTCCGCCGCCGCGGGCCTGGGCCGACAAGGATCCCGCCGCCGCGGCCCGGCTCTCCGCGGCTCGTGCCGCGGTTTCGGCGTTGGCCGAGCAGCTCAACATGCCGCAGGAGAACCTGATCACTCCGGACACCGTGCGGCGGGTCTGCTGGGAGCCGCCGAAGGCGGTCGACGCCGAGGCGGTCGCGGAGGCGTTGGCCGGATACGGGGCGCGGCCCTGGCAGGTCGAGCAGGTCACGCCGGTTCTGGTCGCGGCCCTGTCCGCCGAGTCGCCGTAGGAGAGTCCTCTCGTACGGCGACCACGGGCTCACCTGGTCGCGCCCTTCATGAAGCCGTTGTAGATGAAACGTTGCAGGAGCAGGAAGACGATCAGGGTCGGCAGGATCACCAGGACCGCTCCTGCCGAGATCGTTTCCCAGTGCGCGCCGAACGGGCCCTTGAAGCGGAACAGGGACGTCGAGATCACGCCAAGATCTTCCGAGGGCATGTAGAGGAACGGGATGTAGAAGTCGTTGTAGGTGGTGATGCCCTTGACGATCACCACCGTGGCGATCGCCGGCCTCAGCAGGGGGAAGATGATCCTGCGGTAGATCGTGAAGGCATTGGCGCCGTCCAGGCGGGCCGCCTCGTCCAGGGACGTCGGGATCGAGCGGACGAACTGGAGGAAGATGTAGATCGAGACGATGTCCGTGCCCATGTAGAGGACGATCGGCGCCCAGAGGCTGTCGAACAGCCCGAAGCTGTTGACGATCTGGAAGGTCGCCACCTGGGTCGTGACGCCGGGGACCAGGGCGGCGACCAGGAACAGGGCCACGACCAGCTTCTTGAAGCGGAACGTGAAGCGGTCGATCGCATACGCCGTCATCGAGCCGATGAGGACCGTGCCGCCGATGGCGAAGACCAGGATGACCGCCGTGTTGGCGAAGGCCGCGAGCATGTGGCCGTCCTGGAACGCCGTCGCGTAGTTGCCGAAGTTCAGCAGGTTGTCGGGCAGGGCCAGCGCTCCGCTGTCGCCCGCCATCTCCTTCTCGGACTTCAGAGACGTCAGGACGACGGCGGCCAAGGGCAGCAGGACCACCAGCGTCGCGGCGATCAGGGACAGGTACACCAGCGTGCGAGCCACCGCGCCGCGCGTCATACGAGGTCCACCTTGTCGTCGGGGACGAGGCGCCGCTGCACCCAGGTCACGGCCAGGACGATGAGCAGCAGCACGACCGCGGCCGCCGAGGCGAGCCCCGTCTTGTTGAACTGGAAGGCCAGCTTCACGGTCTGGATCACGAAGGTCTCGGTGCCGGTCGCACCGCCGGTCATGATGTACGGGATCTCGAAGACCGAGAGCGAGCCGGAGACCGAGAGGATCACCGTCAGGGACAGGACCGGCTTGATGCCCGGCGCGATGATGTGGCGGAACTGGTGCCAGCGGTTCGCGCCGTCCAGTTCGGCCGCCTCGTACAGCTCCCCGGGGATCGACTGGATCGCGCCGAGGAAGAGGACGAAGTTCAGGCCCAGGTAGCGCCAGACGGAGACGGCGGCGAGGGAGGTGTTCGCCGACTCCGGTGTGCCGAGCCAGGCGCGGTCCGTCTCCACACCGACGAGGCCGAGGACGGAGTCGAGGGTGCCGCCGTCCTGGAAGAAGTAGAGGAAGACGAAGCCGATCGCGACCCCGTTGATCAGATACGGGAAGAACAGCACGCCCTTGAAGAAGTTCCGGAAGCGGACGTTGAAGCTCAGGATCGTCGCGAAGTAGAGGGCTGCGACGATCTGGAAGACGGAGGCGGCCAGGTAGTAGCCGCTGACCCAGAAGACCTCGAACAGGTCGGCGCGGGTGAAGAGTTCGGCGTAGTTCTCGGTGCCCGTGTACTGCAGCTCGGGGCTGACGCCGTCCCAGTCGGTGAAGCTGTACGCGACCATGTTGGCGATCGGCGCGTAGGTGAAGACGATCAGCAGGGCGAGCGGGGCGAGCAGGAAGAGCCACGGGGTGGCCCCGCGCCACAGACGTGCCGGGCGCGGGGCGGGGGCCGGTCCGGGGGCGGTGTGGGCCGCCCCCGCGGTGGTTCTGACGGCCGCCTTCTCGGTCGTGTCCGTCATCAGGACCCCAGGGACTGCTGGGTCTCGGTCCACTTCCTGCCGAGGTCGTCCAGGAAGTCGTCCAGGTCGCCCTTGGTGGCGCCGCGTGCGAGGTCGACGAGGTCCTGGCGGTAGTCGGGCTTGTAGATGCCGACCTCGGACTGGTTGTCGATGGACTTCACCTCGGCGCCCTTGGTGTCGTCGAGATCGAGGATCTTCACCCCCGCCTCCTCGTACGGCTTCATGACCGTGGGCAGCGGGGCGGACCTGAGCGGGGACAGCGCGAGGTTGTCCGCCGCGTAGCCGGACTTGTCGGTGAACCAGTCGAGCCAGGCGCGGGCCGCCTCCTTGTGCTCGGAGTGGATGTTGACGGCCTGGTTGTAGTCGGGCTGCGCCGTCGCGCAGAAGGTGCCGTCCTTCTGGGCGGGGAAGGGCATGAACCCGATGTCGTCGGGGTCGGCGCCGGCCTGCTTCGCCGCGGCCTGCATCTGGATGACCGCCCAGGAGCCGAGCCACATCGTGGCGATCTCGCCCTTCGCGATCCGGGGCTTGGACGCCTCCCAGTTGGTGGTCGTCGGGTCCTTCTCGGCGAGCCCCTCGTGGACGATGTCGTAGAGCAGTGTGTCGGCGGTGCGTACGTCGGCGCCCTCGGCCCACGGGTCGCCCTCGGCGAGCCGGGTGGTGGCCTGGTCGTCGCAGCTGACTGAGCCGTTGACCTGCGTCCACTGGGTGAGTGGCCACATGTCCTTGAAGTTGGTGTAGTACGGGATCGCGTCGGTCTTCGACCTGATCGCCTTCAGGTCGTCGAGGAAGGCGGCCGGCGTCGTGGGCCAGTCGGTGATCCCGGCCTCCTGCCAGACCCTCTTGTTGTAGATGAAGCCCGGGACCGCGCCCAGCGGGCTCTGGCCGTAGACCTTGCCGTCCACGGTGGTGTAGTCGGTGAAGCGGTACTCCTTGCTCCGCTCGGCCTGACTGCCCAGTGAGGCGAAGAACCTGGGGTAGTCCTTCTTCTCGATCACGGTGGGGATCATGAGGACGTCGCCGTAGTTCTCCGTGTTCATACGGATCTTGACTTCGCCCTCGTAGGCGGTGATGGCGTCGAACTCGACCTTCACCTCGGGATACGTCTTGTTGAACTCGGCGGCGTACTTCTTCATCGTCCCGTCCTGCACCAGGTCGGTGCGGTGGGTGAGGACGGTGATGGTGCCGCTCACCTCCGACGGGTCGTCAGGCGCCTTCGCCTCCGCGCCTTTCGAGCTTCCTCCGGTGCCGGTGCACGCCGCGAGGAGCAGGGCACCCGTGGTGATGGCGAGGACTGTACGGCGGTTCATGTGCGTCAGCTCCGTTCTGGGGACGGACGAGCACGTGCGGGATGGCTGGTTCCGAACTCTGACAACGTTTTCTTAACCGGTAAAGTCCGTATCTCGCCAACGATGCCAAAATCTGTCTCAGCGCTGGGATGGATCGGTTTAGGAGAGCGCATGCTTCAGGCCACACCGCTCACCGACGGATGGATCCTGCGGCACGAGGGGGCCGCGCTCCCCGCCACCGTGCCGGGCTGTGTACACACGGATCTGCTGGCGGCGGAGGCGATCCCGGATCCCTTTCTCGGGCGTGCCGAGGCCGAGGTGGCGTGGGTGGGGCGGCGGGACTGGACCTATGAGGCGGACCTGACAGGGACGCCCGCGCACCCGGCGCACGAACACCATGACCAGCACGAGCAGACCGACCTCGTCTTCGACGGGCTCGACACCGTCGCCGAGGTCCTCCTCGACGGCCGGCTCCTGGGCCGGGTACGGAACATGCACCGCTCGTACCGCTTCGACGTGACGGGGATGAGCGGGCGGCTCGCGGTGCGTTTCGCCTCGGCGTACGCCGAGGCCGAGGCGGTGCGCGGCAAGCTGGGCGAACGGCCCGCCGCCTATGCCGAGCCCTACCAGTACCTCCGCAAGATGGCCTGCTCCTTCGGCTGGGACTGGGGCCCGACCCTGGTGACGGCCGGGATCTGGCGGCCGGTGCGGATCGAGCAGTGGTCGACGGCCCGGATCGCGCGCGTGCGGCCCCTGGTGCGGGTCGAAGAGGGCACCGGGCAGGTCGAGTTGGTGGTCGACGTCGAGCGGACCCGGGTCGAGGCACCGCTCGACGTCGAGGCGACGGTCGGCGGGGTGCGGGCGCGGGCCGGGATCGAGGGATCGGGCGGGGTCGTACGGCTGACCGTGCCGGACGTGGATCTGTGGTGGCCGCGCGGATACGGCGAACAGCCCTTGTACGACGTCGAGTTGAGGCTGCTGCACGGCGATGACGTGCTCGACGTGTGGCGTCGGCGGATCGGCTTCCGGACCGTCGAGCTGGACCGCCGGCCCGACGCGCACGGCACCGGCTTCACCCTCGTCGTCAACGGCGAACGGCTCTTCGCGCGAGGCGTGAACTGGATCCCGGACGACGTGTTCCCGTCCCGGGTGACCCGCGAGCGGTACCGGAGGCGGCTGGAGCAGGCGGCCGACGCGGGCGTCGACCTGGTACGGATCTGGGGTGGCGGGATCTACGAGAGCGAGGACTTCTACGACGCCTGCGACGAGCTGGGGCTGCTGGTCTGGCAGGACTTCCCGTTCGCGTGCGCGGCCTATCCGGAGGAGCAGCCGCTGCGCGGGGAGGTGGAGGCCGAGGCGCGGGAGAACGTCGTACGCCTGATGCCGCATCCCTCGCTCGTGCTGTGGAACGGCAACAACGAGAACCTGTGGGGGTTCCGGGACTGGGAGTGGGAGCCGCGGCTGGCCGGGGAGTCCTGGGGCGAGGGGTACTACCTGGGCGTACTGCCGCGTGTGGTGGCCGAGTTGGACCCGACGCGGCCGTACACGGCGGGCAGCCCCTGGTCCGGTTCGTGGGACCACCACCCGAACGACCCCGCGCACGGCACGCATCACTCCTGGGAGGTGTGGAACCGGGAGGACTACGCCGACTACCGGCTGAGCGTGCCGCGTTTCGTGGCCGAGTTCGGCTGGCAGGCGCCGCCCGCGTACGCCACCCTGCGGCGTGCGCTGCCGGGCGAGGAGCTCGCGCCGGACTCCCCCGGCATGCTGCACCACCAGAAGGCGGACGACGGGAACGGGAAGCTCAGGCGCGGCCTCGAGCGGCATTTCGCCGTTCCCGAGGGGGACTTCGAGAAGGGCTTCGAGGCGGACTTCGACCGCTGGCACTACCTCACCCAGGTCAACCAGGCGCGGGCCGTCGCGGCCGGGATCGAGCACTGGCGGTCGCACTGGCCGGTGTGCGCGGGCACGGTCGTGTGGCAGCTCAACGACTGCTGGCCGGTGACGTCCTGGGCGGCGATCGACGGGGACGGACGGGAGAAGCCGCTGTACCACGAGCTGCGGCGGCTGTACGCGGATCGGTTGCTGACGCTTCAGGAGCGGGGGCGGGGGCTGGAGGCGGCCGTCGTCAATCAGGCGGCGCGGGAGTGGAGCGGGGCGGTGCGGCTGCGGCGGATGGCCGTCGAGGGGGCGGTGCTCGGCGAGGTGAGCGTCGGGTTCGCCGCCGGAGGGCGGGCGGTGGCCCGGGTGGGTGTGCCGAGGGAGCTCGAGCCGGCCGGGCCGAAGGAGTTCCTGGTCGCGGACGTGGCTGGGCTGAGGGCCGTGCGCTTCCCCGTCCCCGACCGCGAAGTGCCGTATCCCCGACCGGAGTTCGACATCGCCCTGGTGCCGGGCGGGATCTCGGTGACGGCCCGCACTCTCGTACGGGATCTGCTCCTCCAGGCCGACCGGCTGGATCCGGACGCGGTGGCCGACCGGGGGCTCGTCACGCTGTTGCCGGGCGAAGAGGTGACCATCGGGGTGCGCGGCTGGGAGACTCCTGACGCCGAGGCCGCACGATCGGCCCTGTACTGCATGGAGCCCAGCCGATGACGGCAACGCCGATCCCCCGCGTCACCATCAAGGACGTCGCCGCCCGCGCCGGTGTGTCCAAGGGCGCGGTGTCGCTCGCCTTCAACCACAAGCCGGGGCTGTCGGAGGCGACCCGGGACCGGATCTTCCGGGCCGCGCGGGAGCTTGGCTGGGCGCCCAACCTCACGGCGCGGACGCTGGCCGGGTCGCGGGTGGACGTGGTGGGGCTCGCGATCTGCCGGCCGGCCCGGCTGCTGGGCCTCGAACCCTTCTACATGGAGTTCGTCTCGGGCGTGGAGAGCGTCCTGACCGAGCACTCCTGCTCGCTGCTGCTGCGGCTCGTGCGGACCGTGGAGGAGGAGAGCGGGCTCCAGGAGTCGTGGTGGCGGGGTCGGCAGATCGGCGGGTCGATCCTGGTCGACTTCCGCGCGGACGACCCGCGCGTGGCGATGGCCGAGCGGCTCGGGATGCCGGTCGTCGCGGTCGGGCACCCGTCACTGACGGGCGGGCTGACCTCGGTGTGGACCGACGACGCCACCGCCGTGACGGAGGCCGTGCGGTATCTGGCCGCGCTGGGGCACCGGCGGATCGCGCGGGTGGGCGGTGCGGCGGCCCTCGGGCACACGTCCATCCGTACGGCCGCGTTCGACGAGGCGGCGAGGGCGCTGGCGCTGGCCGGGGCGTGGCAGGTGGCGACGGATTTCTCGGGCGACGCGGGGGCGCGGGCGACCCGGTCCCTGCTCACCGCGTCCGGGGCGGACCGGCCGACGGCGATCGTGTACGACAACGACATCATGGCGGTGGCGGGGTTGTCGGTCGCGGCCGAGATGGGGCTGCGGGTGCCGGAGGACGTGTCGCTGCTGGCGTGGGACGACTCGCAGCTGTGCCGGCTGACGCATCCGACGCTGTCGGCGATGAGTCATGACGTGCACGGGTTCGGGGCGGAGGTGGCCCGGACCCTGTTCGGGGTGATCCTGGGAGATGGGGCGGGGTCGCATCCGGTGCCCACTCCGGTGCTGACTCCCCGGGGGTCGACGGCCCCGCCCGGAGCGCCCTTGCCGGTGTGACCTTCGCCGCTCCCGCCGTCAGGGCTGTGCAGCTACGTTACCCACAAGTAGCATGAGCCTGAGCGCGCGCTCAGCGCTCGCGCAGCGCAGCAGTGCAGATCCCGCACCTCTGGAGGAGAGCCATCGTGCCTCGTACCGTCAGGGACGTCGTCTTCGTCGACGGCGTCCGCACCCCGTTCGGCAAGGCGGGCCCGAAGGGTATCTACCACGAGACCCGCGCCGACGACCTTGTCGTGAAGGCGATCCGGGAGCTGCTGCGCCGCAACCCCGGTCTCGACCCGAAGCAGATCGACGAGGTCGCCATCGCCGCGACCACGCAGATCGGCGACCAGGGCCTGACCCTCGGCCGTACCGCGGGCATCCTCGCCGGTCTCCCCCAGTCGGTCCCCGGCTACTCGATCGACCGCATGTGCGCCGGCGCGCTGACCGCCGTGACGTCCGTCGCCGGTTCGATCGCCTTCGGTGCCTACAACGCCGTCATCGCCGGTGGTGTCGAGCACATGGGCCGCCACCCGATGGGCGAGGGCGTGGACCCGAACCCGCGCTTCGTCAGCGAGAAGCTGGTCGACGAGTCCGCCCTGTTCATGGGCATGACCGCGGAGAACCTGCACGACCGTTACCCGACGATCACCAAGCAGCGCGCCGACGAGTACGCGGTGCGTTCGCAGGAGAAGGCCGCCAAGGCGTACGCCAACGGCAAGATCCAGCAGGACCTGGTGCCGATCTCGGTGCGCCGCACGAACGCGGAGGCCGGTGAGACCGGCTGGGGCCTGGTCACCGCCGACGAGCCGATGCGTCCCGGCACCACCCTGGAGAGCCTCGCCGGTCTCAAGACGCCGTTCCGCGTCCACGGCCGGGTCACCGCCGGCAACGCGGCCGGTCTGAACGACGGCGCCACCGCCTCGATCATCGCGAGCGAGGACTTCGCCCGCGAGAACAACCTGCCGGTCAAGATGCGCCTCGTCTCCTACGCCTTCGCGGGCGTCGAGCCGGAGGTCATGGGCTACGGCCCGATCCCGGCCACCGAGAAGGCCCTCGCCAAGGCGGGCCTGTCCATCGAGGACATCAACCTCTTCGAGATCAACGAGGCCTTCGCGGTCCAGGTCCTCGCCTTCCTGGAGCACTACGGCATCGCCGACGACGACGCCCGCGTCAACCAGTACGGCGGCGCCATCGCGTACGGCCACCCGCTGGCCTCCTCCGGCGTCCGGCTGATGACGCAGCTGGCCCGCCAGTTCGAGGAGCAGCCGAACGTCCGCTACGGCCTGACCACCATGTGCGTCGGCTTCGGCATGGGCGCGACGGTCATCTGGGAGAACCCGCACTTCGACGGAGGCAACAAGTGAGCACCACCGCTGAGCTCCTGAAGGGCGCGGCCGAGCTGTTCCCGGACGAGGTCGTGACATCCGCGCACGTACGTCACCTCGACCTGCCGTACGGCGCCGGGCGCTTCGCGCTCATCACGCTGGACAACGGCTTCGACCACACCAAGCCGACCACCTTCGGCCCTCAGTCGCTGGCGAACCTCGACACCGCCATCGACCAGGTCGAGGCCGAGGCCGCCGCCGGTGACATCGTCGGTGTCGGCATCACCGGCAAGCCGTTCATCTTCGCGGTCGGCGCCGACCTCAAGGGCGTCGAGCTGCTGAAGGAGCACAAGGACGCGCTCGCCATCGGCAAGGGCGGCCACGAGGTCTTCAAGCGCCTCGCCGGTATCGCGGTCCCGACCTTCGCGTACTACAACGGTGCCGCGATGGGCGGTGGCGTCGAGGTCGGTCTGCACTGCGCGTACCGGACCGTCTCGAAGGCCCTCCCGGCCTTCTCGCTCCCGGAGGTGTTCCTCGGCCTGGTCCCCGGCTGGGGCGGCTGCACGATCCTGCCGAACCTGATCGGTGCCGACAAGGCCGTCTCGGTGATCATCGAGAACAGCCTCAACCAGAACAAGCAGCTCAAGGGCCAGCAGGTCTTCGAGCTGGGCATCGCGGACGCCATCTTCGAGGGCGCCGACTTCCTGGAGCAGTCGCTGCTCTGGACCGCCCAGGTGCTGAAGGGCGATGTCGAGGTCGAGCGCCCGGTCATCGACCGCGGTGAGGCCTGGGACCAGGCCGTCGCCAAGGGCCGCTTCATCGCGGACAGCAAGGTGCACGGGGCCGCTCCGGCCGCCTACCGCGCCCTCGACATCATCGCCGCCGCCAAGAACGGCGACCTCCAGCAGGGCTACGACGCCGAGGACAAGGCCCTCGCCGACCTGATCATGGGTGGCGAACTGCGCTCCGGCATCTACGCCTTCAACCTGGTGCAGAAGCGCGGCAAGCGCCCGGCCGGTGCGCCGGACAAGTCGCTGGCGCGTCCGGTCACCAAGGTCGGCGTGGTCGGCGCGGGCCTGATGGCCTCGCAGCTGGCGCTGCTCTTCCTGCGCCGCCTGGAGGTGCCGGTCGTGCTGACCGACATCGACCAGGAGCGTGTCGACAAGGGTGTGGGCTACGTCCACGCCGAGATCGAGAAGCTGCTCGGCAAGGGCCGTATCAACCAGGACAAGGCCAACCGCCTCAAGGCGCTGGTGAGCGGTGTCCTGGACAAGGCCGAGGGCTTCGCGGACGCCGACTTCGTCATTGAGGCCGTCTTCGAGGAGATCGGCGTCAAGCAGCAGGTGTTCGCGGAGGTCGAGGCGGTCGCCCCGGCGCACGCCATCTTCGCCACCAACACCTCCTCCCTCTCCGTCTCGGAGATGGCGTCGAAGCTGAAGAACCCCGAGCGGGTCGTGGGCTTCCACTTCTTCAACCCGGTCGCGATCCTCCCGCTGCTGGAGATCGTCCGCGGCGAGAAGACGGACGACGCGTCGCTGGCCACGGCCTTCGCCGTCGCCAAGAAGCTGAAGAAGACCGCGGTCCTCACCAAGGACGCCCCGGCGTTCGTCGTGAACCGCATCCTCACCCGCTTCATGGGCGAGATCCAGAACGTCATCGACGAGGGCACCTCGGTCGAGGTCGCGGAGAAGGCGGTGGAGCCCCTGGGCCTGCCGATGTCCCCGCTGGTCCTGCTGGAGCTGGTCGGTCCGGCGATCGGTCTGCACGTCTCGGAGACCCTCAACCGGGCCTTCCCGGACCGCTTCACGGTCTCCCCGAACCTCGCGGCCGTCGTCAAGGCGGGCAAGCGCGGCTTCTACGTCTACGACAGTGGCAAGCCGGAGCTGGACCCGGAGGTCGCCGCGCTGCTGCAGCAGGGCGACTCCGTCCTGACCGAGGAGCAGGTCCGTGACCGCGTCCTCGACGCGGTGGCGCAGGAGATCGGGCTCATGCTCGACGAGGGCGTCGTCGCCGAGGCCCAGGACATCGACCTCTGCCTGATCACGGGCGCCGGCTGGCCCTTCCACCTGGGCGGCATCACGCCGTACCTGGACCGCGAGGGTGTCTCCGAGCGCGTGAACGGCAAGAAGTTCCTGGCGCCGGGCGTGGCTTCGGTCCCGGCGTAAGCGCTCCGCTGTGAGCGCCGGTGCCCCGCATGCCTGCTCGGTGTGCGGGGCACCGGCGTTGCCGGCAGGGCTCTGAGGGCTCCGCCCTTCAGGCGCCTCAGACCTCTCTCCACGCCTCCAGGGCCAGCCCCGGCTCGTCCTTGCGCCGGGTGACGAGCAACTGCCCCGTCGACGGCGACAACGTGGCCGCCACCACGCGCCCCTCCTCGTCCACCGCCAGACCCACCACCGCGTCCACCGGCAGCTGCGGCCCCGACTCGGTCCACCACGCCCCCGCCGACTCCTGTTCCGTCGGATACGCGGCGAAGGCGACGCGGCCGCTCGCCGAGCGCTGGGCGAGCAGCGTGCAGTCGTGGCCGTCGAGTTCGCAGCGGATCGCGGAGACCGGACCGGGGCCGGCGGACGCCAGCAGGGTCACCGGCTTGGTGCCGGGGCGCCAGGCGCACAGGTCGCCGGAGCCGTCGGTGTGGAAGAGGGTGGTGTGGTCCGCAGAGGTGGCCAGGGCGCGCAGGGTGCCCGGGCGGACCGAGGACTCCATCGCCTCCTCCAGGTCCGGGACGGCGCCCGGCTTCTGCTGTCGCCAGTGCAGGATGGCGCCCGGGACGGCCGCGTAGAGCTCGACCAGTCCGGACTCGCCGGTCACGGCAGCCAGGCCGTCCTGTACGTCGCGCCCCTTGAGGTCGCGCCAGGGGCCCCAGCCGCCGGCCTCCTTCTGACCGCGCATGCTCACGCCGCCGCCGTTGTTTGGGACGAAGACATGGGCCCGGCCCTGTGCGTCGACCGTGACGGCGGGTGTGCCGGTGCGGTCGCCGGTCCGGTCCGGGTGGCCGATGGAGAGCCAGTCCAGGGCGGCCAGACGCGGGCGGAAGTGCGTGGAGTGGACCAGGCCCGCCTCCCCCGGCTTGGTGGGGCGCCAGGCGGCCAGATGGGCGTAGGCGTCGGCGCCCTGGCCGAACGCGGGGCCGGGGCGCAGCCTCTGGTCGCCGCCGACCCGGCGCGCGGGTTCCCAGGGGCCGCCGGGCCCGAGTTCCGCCCGGCACAGGACGGCCTCGTCGGTCGGCAGATAGACGCTGAGGCGGCCGTCGCGGCCGCGGATGAGCCAGTCGCCGTTCACCGGATCACCCTATGCGGGGAAGGCTTACGGCCGTCTCCCGCCCCCTGTTCCGGGGCGGAGCGGGGGGCGGGCAGGCCGGCCCGGAGGCGGTGCGCGCCGGCGTCAGACGGTGTCCGGCGGGAATCCGTGGTGAGCTCCCCGCGGACCGACGGGCAGGGCGGCACGGGCGTCGAAGATCATCCGTAAGTCGTCGAAGGCCCTCGCCCCCGTCATGGGCCCCGGATCCTTCCCCGGTCGCTGAGTGCCCCAACGCTCCCGAAACCACCTCCCCCGTGAAAGCATGATCTTGGTCACACCGCAAGGGCAACGTCCGTACGAGAACAGGAAGTCCACGTCATGACCGACCAGCTCACCGTGAGCGTCCTGGGCACCGGCATCATGGGCGCCGCGATGGCCCGCAACCTCGCCAGGGCCGGGCACACCGTCCGCGCCTGGAACCGTACCCGGGCCAAGGCCGAGCCACTGGCCGCCGACGGCGCCTTCGTCGCCGGTACCCCCGCCGAGGCCGTCCAGGGCGCCGACGTCGTCCTGACCATGCTGCACGACGGTCCCGCGACACTGGACGTCATGCGTGAGGCCGCGCCCGCCCTGGGCTCCGGCGTCGCGTGGGTGCAGTCGACGACCGCCGGGATCGAGGGGATCGCCGACCTGGCCGACCTCGCCCGCGAGCACGGTCTGGTCTTCTACGACGCCCCCGTGCTCGGCACCCGCCGGCCCGCCGAGGAAGGTCAGCTCACCGTGCTGGCGGCGGGGCCCGCCGAGGGGCGGCGAACGGTGGCACCGGTGTTCGACGCGGTCGGCGTCCGGACGGTGTGGACCGGGGAGGACGGCGGGGCCGGGACCGCGACCCGTCTGAAGCTGGTCGCCAACAGCTGGGTGCTCGCGGTGACGAACGCGGCCGGTGAGGTGCTGGCGCTGTCCAAGGCCCTGGACGTGGATCCGCGGCGGTTCTTCGAGGTGATCGAGGGCGGTCCGCTCGACATGGGGTACCTGCGCGCCAAGACCGGGCTGGTGCTGGACGGCCGCCTGTCCCCGGCCCAGTTCTCCGTGGCCACGGCGGCGAAGGACGCGCGGCTCATCGTGGAGGCGGGTGAGCGGTACGGAGCCCGCCTGGACGTGGCCGCGGCGAGCGCGGAGCGCTTCGAACGGGCGGACGCACTGGGGCACGGGGACGAGGACATGGCGGCGGCATACTTCGCCAGCTTCGAGGAGGGGGCCGCCGTGCCACCCTTGCCCCATGAATGAGGACTCCGGCGCTCCCCTGCTCGTGATCGTCGACGCCGCGAACGTCGTCGGGTCGGTGCCCGACGGGTGGTGGCGGGATCGGCGGGGGGCCGCGGAGCGGCTGCGGGACCGGCTGGCGGCGGACGGGGTGCCGGGGCGTGCGGGGCCCGTGGAGATCGTGCTCGTGGTGGAGGGGGCCGCCCGGGGCGTGGAGTCCGTGCCGGGTGTGCGCGTCGAGTCCGCCGGCGGGAGTGGCGACGATCACATGGTGGAGCTGGTGGAACGGGAGGCCGGGCGGGCCCGCCTCGTGGTGACCGCGGACCGTGAACTACGGCGCAGAGTCACGGAGTTGGGGGCGGACGTGGCAGGACCGCGTACGGTCCGGCCGTAGTCGGATGCGGCTGCCGTACGCGGTCCCGTGACGTCGCGACCGGTTACGCGGTGCCTTGGCCGTGCCCCTTCTCGACCTCGGCCTCGGTCGTCTCCCGGTGCAGTCCGAGGCGGCTGTGGGAGCGGCCGTAGAGGAAGTACACGACGAAGCCGGCGGCCATCCAGACGGCGAACCGCACCCAGGTCTCGGCGGGCAGGTTGATCATCAGCCACAGCGAGGCGCACACCGACAGGATCGGAATGACCGGCACCCACGGGGTGCGGAAGGACCGGGGCAGGTCGGGGCGGGTCTTGCGCAGGATGATCACGCCGATGGCCACGACCACGAAGGCGAACAGGGTGCCGATGTTCACCAGGGCGGCGAGTTCGGTCAGGGGGGTGAAGCCGGCGAGGACCGCGATGACCACGCCGAGCAGGATGGTCGGGCGGTGCGGGGTCTTGAACCGCGGGTGGACGTGGGAGAAGAAGCGGGGCAGCAGCCCGTCGCGGCTCATGGCGAAGAAGACGCGGGTCTGGCCGAGGAGCAGGATCATGCAGACCGTCGTCAGGCCGACCGCCGCTCCGAAGCTGATGAAGCCCCCGAACCAGGGGTGCCCGGTGGCCTTGAAGGCGTCGGCGAGCGGGGCGTCCACGGACAGCTGGCTGTAGTGCTGCATACCGGTGACGACGATCGACACGGCGACGTACAGGGTGGTGCAGATGATGAGGGAGCCGATGATGCCGCGCGGCATGTCGCGCTGCGGGTTCTTGGTCTCCTCGGCGGCGGTGGCCACGACGTCGAAGCCGATGAAGGCGAAGAACACGACCGAGGCGGCGGTGAAGATGCCCATCACGCCGAAGTTGGAGGGCGCCCAGCCGAACATCAGCTGGATCAGTGGGGACTGGAGACTGTCCCCGGCCTCCACGGCCTTCTGCTTCGGGATGAAGGGGTCGTAGTTGTCGCCGTCGATGAGGAACGCGCCCGCGATGATCACGACGAGGACGACGGTCACCTTGATGGCGACGACCACGGACGTGATCCGTGCGGACAGCTTCATGCCGACCACGAGGATGCAGGTGAGGACGAGGACGAGCGCGGCGGCGAGGATGTCGAAGCCGAAGGCGTCGGCGCCCTCCCGGCTGCCCAGGGCCTCGGGCATCGCCCAGCCCGCGGTGTCCATGAGCGACTGGATGTAGCCGGACCAGCCGACGGCCACCACCGCCGTGCCGAGCGCGAACTCCAGGACCAGGTCCCAGCCGATGATCCAGGCGGGCAGTTCGCCGAGCGAGGCGTACGAGAACGTGTAGGCGGAACCGGCGACCGGGACCGTGGAGGCGAACTCGGCGTAACAGAGCGCGGCGAGCGCGCAGGCGACGCCGGCCGCGACGAACGCCAGGGCAACCGCCGGCCCGGCGTTGTTCTTCGCGACGGTGCCGGTGAGCACGAAGATGCCGGTGCCGATGATGACACCGACGCCGAAGACGGTCAGATCCAGCGCGGACAAGGACTTCTTGAGCGCGTGCTCTGGCTCCTCGGTATCGAGGATGGACTGCTCGACTCTCTTCGTACGGAAGAGTGTGCTGCTCACGGTCGTACCTCCCGCGCTTGCGTCCTCGGCATGATCAAGAGGGGGCGTGGTACGCCTGCCCCGACGCCGGGGGATTCACACAGATGGGCCGGTTTCACCACCCCTGACGGTGGCGAAACCGGCCCGTTCGGCGCTAGGGCTCGCGCGTCAGTCGCGCGCCGGCTCCACCGAGTCGACCTCGGCGGCCGTACGGTCGAACCGGCCGTCCAGCTTGGAGACCAGGCCGGTGACCTGGCGGGCGATGTCCGGGGCGGTGAGGCCGATCTCCGCCATCACCTCGGCGCGCGAGGCGTGGTCGAGGAAGCGCGGCGGGATGCCGAAGTCCCGCAGCGGGAGGTCGACGCCCGCGTCGCGCAGGGCCTGGGCGACCGCCGAGCCGACGCCGCCGACCCGGGAGTTGTCCTCGACGGTGACGACCACGCGGTGCCGCTCGGCGAGCGGGGCCATGGCCTCGTCGACGGGCTTGACCCAGCGCGGGTCGACGACGGTGGTGGTGATGCCCTGCTTGTCGAGCAGGCCGGCGATCTCCAGGCACATCGGGGCGAGGGCGCCCACGGAGACGAGCAGCACGTCCGGGGTGTCGGTGCCGGGCTCGCGCAGGACGTCCATGCCGCCGACGCGGCCGACGGCGGGAACGGCGGGGCCGACGGCGCCCTTGGAGAAGCGGACGACGGTCGGGGCGTCCTTGACGTCGACGGCCTCGCGCAGCTGCGCCCTTACCTGGTCGGCGTCGCGCGGGGCGGCGAGCCTGAGGCCGGGCACGACCTGGAGGATCGACATGTCCCACATGCCGTTGTGCGAGGCGCCGTCGGTGCCGGTGACGCCGGCCCGGTCGAGCACGAAGGTGACCCCGCACTTGTGCAGTGCCACGTCCATGAGGACCTGGTCGAAGGCGCGGTTGAGGAAGGTGGCGTACACGGCGAAGACGGGGTGCACGCCGCCCGTCGCGAGGCCCGCCGCGGACACGGCGCCGTGCTGCTCGGCGATGCCGACGTCGTAGATCCGGTCCGGGAAGGTGTCCGCGAACTTCTTCAGGCCGACGGGCTGCAGCATCGCGGCCGTGATGGCGACGATGTCGTCGCGCTCCTTGCCGAGCTTGACCATCTCGTCGCCGAAGACGGACGTCCAGTCGGCACCCGAGGCCTTGATCGGCAGGCCGGTGTCGGGGTGGATGGGGCCGATGCCGTGGAAGCGGTCGGCCTCGTCCTGGAGGGCGGGCTGGTAGCCGCGGCCCTTCTCGGTGAGGCAGTGCACGATGACGGGGCCGCCGAAGCGCTTGGCCCGCGCGAGGGCCGACTCCAGGGCCTCGATGTCGTGCCCGTCGATCGGCCCGACGTACTTCAGGCCGAGGTCCTCGAACATGCCCTGCGGCGCGATGAAGTCCTTCAGGCCCTTCTTGGCCCCGTGCAGGGTCTCGTAGAGGGGCCTGCCGACGACCGGCGTGCGGTCGAGGATCTCCTTCGTGCGGGTGAGGAAGCGCTCGTAGCCGTCGGTCGTGCGCAGCGTCGCCAGGTGGTTCGCGAGACCGCCGATGGTGGGCGCGTACGACCGCTCGTTGTCGTTGACGACGATGACGAGCGGGCGGTCCTTGGCCTCGGCGATGTTGTTCAGCGCCTCCCAGGCCATACCGCCGGTCAGGGCACCGTCACCGATGACGGCCACGACATGGTCGTCACGTTTGCGCAGCTGGTTGGCCTTGGCGAGGCCGTCGGCCCAGCCGA
This sequence comes from Streptomyces sp. NPDC057623, assembly GCF_042800355.1. Lineage (NCBI taxonomy): Bacteria > Bacillati > Actinomycetota > Actinomycetes > Kitasatosporales > Streptomycetaceae > Streptomyces > Streptomyces sp. NPDC057623. The sequence goes on along the minus strand of NZ_JBHVGZ010000004.1, from coordinate 47,550 downwards.
GGACGGTCGAGGCGTGCGAGTTCTCGATGACGTCGTGCTCGGACTCGGCCTGCGAGGGGTAGCCCGACAGGCCGCCCTTCATCTTCAGCTTGCTGAAGTCCTGGCGGCCGGTGAGCAGCTTGTGGACGTAGGACTGGTGGCCGGTGTCCCACAGGACCTTGTCCTTGGGCGAGTCGAAGACGCGGTGCAGGGCGAGGGTCAGCTCCACCACACCGAGGTTGGGGCCGAGGTGGCCGCCGGTCTTGGAAACCGCCTCGACGAGGAAGGTCCGGATCTCCTCTGCCAGCTGGTCCAGCTGCTCAGGGCTGAGCCGGTCCAGATCGCGCGGTCCCGTGATGCGGGTCAGCAGCGGCACCCGTGCCTCCTTGCAGTAGAGCTTTTCGAGCTGTTGCCGGGCTTGTCGAGTCTAATGTTCCGCTCAGGCGGAAGGTTCCCGGCCCAGGGGTCGCACATCACGCATTCGGCTCTACCCACCAACACGCTGTAGTACAACGCCGCGCAAAGGGGCCCGGGGCTGTGTCTACACGCGGCTACCGCCACACGGGCCCGACCACAACGCCACAAGGAGCCCGGGGCTACGTCCACATACGGCTACCGCCGCGCGGGCCCGACCACAACGCCGCAAGGAGCCCGGGGCTGCATCCACATACGGCTACCGCCGCGCGGGCCCGACCACAACGCCGCAAGGGGCACGGGGCTGTGTCTATATGCGGCTACCGCCGCGTGGGCCCGACCACAACGCCACAAGGGGCGCGGGGCTGTGTCTATATGCGGCTACCGCCACACGGGCCCGACCACAACGCCACAAGGGGCGCGGGGAACTGCGCGACCAGCCACAACGGACCGGCACCCGCAATCTCACCCACGCCCCTACGGCGCCACGGCGCCACGGCGTTCCGCGCGGAGCGCTACGCGCGCCCGGCGGTCTTCTGCGTCTTACGGGTGATCGAGTCGATCACCACCGTGGTCAACAGCACACCCGCGGTGATCATGTACTTCACCGGCTCGGCGATCGACTCCAGCTGGAGCCCGTACTGGATCGAGACGATCACCAGCACACCAAGCAACGCGTTCCAGGTCCGCCCGCGTCCGCCGAACAGCGACGTACCACCGATGACGGCCGCCGCGATGGCGTTCATCAGCAGGTCACCGGTACCGGCGCTCTGGTTGGCCGACGCGATCTTCGAGGCCAGGAACAGACCACCGATCGCGGCGAAGCCGCCCGAGATCGCGAACACGGAGATCCGGACCGCGGTGACGTTGATACCGGCACGGCGCGAGGCCTCGACACTGCCACCGAGCGCGAAGATCTTGCGGCCGTACGAGGTACGCCGGAGCAGGAAGTCGGTGGCGACCAGGAAGACCAGGAAGATCACCGTGGCCAGCGGCAGGCCCTTGTACTGGTTGTACATGATCGCCGCGGCGAAGGAGACCACACCGAGCAGCACCGTCCGCAGGATCGTGTCGCTCAGCGGACGGAACGGGATGCCCGCCGCGTCACGTCGGCGATTGCTGAGGAACGAGGTGACGAAGAACACCGCCGTCACCACGGCCGCCAGCCCGTACGCCGCCGCGACGTCCGTGAAGAAGTACGTCGTCAGCTTGCCGATGAGACCGTCGCTGTCGAGGTTGATCGTGCCGTTCTCGCCCAGCGTCTGGAGCATGAAGCCGAGCCAGAAGAGCAGACCGGCCAGGGTCACCGCAAAGGCGGGGGCGCCCAGCACCGCGAAGAAGAACCCGTGCGCGGCGCCGATGACGGCACCGGCTGCGATGGCGAAGATCACGGCGGCCCACTCGGGCCAGCCCTGGTTGACCGCGAGGACGGCCGCGATGGCGCTGGACGCGCCGCTGACCGAGCCGACGGACAGGTCGATCTCGCCCAGCAGCAGCACGAAGACGATGCCGACCGAGATCATGCCCGTGCCGACCATCGTGACGGTGATGTCACTGATGTTCTGCGCGGACAGGAACGCGGAGTTCAGGCTCTGGAAGATGACGCAGATGACGACCAGGCCGAGGATGACCGGCAGGGAGCCGAGTTCACCGGCCTTCAGCTTGCGCTTGAACTCGCCGAGGTAACCGGCCAGGCCCTGCTCCTGCACCAGCAGGCGGGGGTCGACCGCGGTCACCGCTGCCGCGGCGGCCTCGGTGTTGCGCACGTCGTGGTCCTGCGCCGTCGCGGAGGTCTTTTCGATGCTCACTTGGAAACCTCCCCGGTCGTGCGCGCCGCACGGCGGGTCACGGCGTTGTCGGTGGCGCCGGTGATGGCGGAGATGATCTCCTCCTGCGAGGTCGTCTTGACCTCGAACACGCCGTTGTTCTGGCCCAGGCGCAGCACCGCGACCTTGTCCGCCACGGCCTTGACGTCGGCCATGTTGTGGCTGATGAGGATCACGGCGTGGCCGCGCTCGCGCAGCCGCTCGACCAGGTCGAGGACCTGGGCGGTCTGCTCGACGCCGAGGGCGGCGGTGGGCTCGTCGAGGATGACCAGCTTGGGCTCGCCGAGCATGGACCGGGCGATCGCCACGGTCTGGCGCTGACCGCCGGAGAGCGAGGCGATCGGGATCCGCACGCTGGGGATGCGGATCGACAGCGTCTGGAGCAGCTCGCGCGAGCGGCGCTCCATCTCGACCTCGTCGAGGACGCCCCACTTGCGGACCTCGCGGCCCAGGTAGAGGTTGCCGACGACATCGATGTTGTCGCACAGCGCGAGGTCCTGGTAGACCGTCGCGATGCCCAGGCTCTGGGCGTCATGCGGCCGGTTGATCGAAACGGCCTTGCCCTCCCACTCGATGACGCCCTCATCGATGGGATGCACGCCGGCGATCGTCTTGACCAGCGTGGACTTTCCGGCGCCGTTGTCGCCCACCAGGGCGACCACTTCACCGGCGTGGACCTCAAGCTCAACGTCGGTGAGCGCCTGAACGGCACCGAATCGCTTGGAGACCCCGCGCAACGCCAGCACGGGCGTAGCGGACACGTGAACCATCTCCTTCGCCGCCTGACCCGGCGGAAGGGTTGTGCAGAGAAACACAGAGTGGATGGGCGGGGGATACCCGCGGGGGTTCCGTCCGGCGCCCCGCGCCGAGCTTGCGGGGCTGACGTATGCGCGGGGGCGCCGGAGGAGTCTTGTGCGGTCAGGTCCCGTGCGGGAACCCAAGGACGGATTCCCGCGCCCGGAAACTCCAGGAAGGGGACCTGCTGCCGCCCTCTCGGGGCGAGGCTGCCTACTTGAGGCCGATCTTGTCGCAGGCGCTCTTGTACTTCGCCGTGCAGATCTCGCCGACCGTGTAGAAGCCTTCCTTGATGACCGTGTCGTTGATGTTGTCCGTGGTCAGCGACACGACCGGGATCAGCGCGGACGGCACGTCCTGCGCGCTGCCGCTGGAGACCTTGTCCTTGGCGATGGAGTCCAGCTTCTCGCCCTTGGCCAGCGCGACGGCCATCTCGGCGACGACGCTGGCTTCCGTCGGGTAGGACTTGAACACGCTCATGTACTGGTCACCGGCGACGATGCGCTGCACGGCGGCGAGTTCGGCGTCCTGGCCGGTGACCGGGACCTTGATGCCGGCGGCCTGGAGGGCGGTGATGGCACCGCCGGCCATGCCGTCGTTGGCGGAGTAGACGCCGGCGATGTTGTTCTTGCCGACCGCCGAGATCGCCGCCTCCATCTCGGAGTTGGCGTTCTCCGGCTTCCACTCCTTGGTGTCGTACTCCTTGGCGATGGTGACCTTGCCGTCGAGCGCGGAGTGGGCGCCCTTCTTGAACTGCGCGGCGTTCGGGTCGGTCACCGAGCCGTTGATCATGACGATCTTGGAGTCCTTGGTGGCCTTGTCACCCAGGGCCTTCAGCAGGGCCTCGCCCTGGGTCCTGCCGACCTCCTCGTTGTCGAACGAGGTGTAGCCGCTGATCGGGCCCTCGGCCAGGCGGTCGTAGGCGACGACCTTGATGCCCTGGTCCACGGCCTTCTGGACGGAGTTCTTGATCGCCTTGGCGTCGACGGCGTCCAGGATGAGGACGTCCACCTTGTTGGTGATCATGGTGTCGACCTGCTGCGCCTGGAGGTTGGCGTCCTGCTTGGCGTTGTTGTAGTCGATCGTCGCCTTGTTGTTCGTCAGCTCCTTGATCTTCTCCTCGATCAACGGCCGGTCGAACTTCTCGTAGCGCGCGGTCTGGTTCTCCGGAAGCAGGAGACCGACCTTGATGTCGTCGCCCTTGGCCGCACTGGCCGAGGAGTCGTTGTCGCCACCCGCTTCCTCGGCGCTGCCACAGGCAGCCAGCGAGACGGCCATCGCACCAGCGGCGACGGCGACAGCGGCACGACGCATACGCGTGTTCACTTCAGAAACCTCCCTGACGAGGCCGCGTCGTTGCGGCCGAGGTGGCTGGAAGTCAACTCGGCCACACGTGCGACGTCAAGAAGTAAATCCTTAACGGGTTGGCAACGGTGCCATCCGTTCTCTAAGTGAAGGCAGGGGTGGCCGCATGCAGCGTGCTGTCCAAAAGGGTTGAATCGCCCATCTCGCTGAGTGCCAGCGCAAGGGCTCCGAGCACCTCCGCACGACCGCCAAGTGCCCCCGGAAGAACGGACAGTTGACGCGCCGCGCTGGGAATGGCGTAGCGGCCGACGGACTCCCGGATCGGCCCGAGGACCAGCTCACCGGCCTCGGCGAGATCACCGCCCAGGACCACGCGGCTCGGGTTCAGGAGATTGCAGAGATTCGCGACTCCACTGCCGATATGGCGGCCGACGTCGGCGATCACCCGACGACAGCCCGGGTCTCCGTCCCTGGCCAGCCGTACGACACCCTCCATGGTCAGATCCGTGCCGTGACTGGACTGGAGGAGCGGGAGCACATAGCGGGCGGCCGCGAAGGTCTCCAGGCAGCCCCGGTTTCCACAACGACAGACCGGGCCGGACTCATCAAGAGTAATATGCCCGATTTCTCCTGCCGTGCCACCCGGGCCCCGGTAGATCTTGCCGCTGATCACCAGGCCGGCGCCGACACCGCTGGCGACCTTGATGTACGCCAGGTCCCGCACGCCCCGCCCGCTGCCCCAGACCAGCTCGCCCAGGGCTCCCAGGTTGGCGTCGTTGTCCACGTGCACGGGCACCCCGAGCCGGCCGCGCAGCTCCTCGGCGGGCCTGGTGCCGGTCCAGCCGGGCAGGATGGCGGTCGAGCCGAGGGTGCCGGACTCGACGTCGATCGGGCCGGGCACGCCGAGGCCGACCCCGGCGATCTTGGACCGGTCGACGCCGGTCGCCTCGATCAGCCGGTTGACCAGCTCCTCGGCCCGGTCGAAGCCCTGCGTCGAGGACGCGTCCACGTCCAGCGGTTCGGACTCCTCCGCCAGCACCTGGTGGGCGAGGTTCCCGACCGCGACGCGCAAATGCGTATGGCCGAAGTCGACCCCTATGACGATCCCGGCGTCCCCGCTCAGGGAGACGCTGCGGGCCCGGCGGCCACCCGCCGAAGTGGGCGTGACCTCGACTGTTCCGCCGTCCTTGAGCTCCCGGACGATGTTGGAGACCGTCGCCGCGGACAGCCCTGTGGTCCTGGCGATCTCCGCCTGGGTGAGGGATCCGGCCAGCCGGACGGCCCGGACCACCCGTTCCAGGTTGGCTCGGTGCAGCGACGACTGCGACCCCGGAGTCTCCACGACGACCTCCTGCGCGCGGGACCGCTTCTGTGAGGCCCCGTCCGTGTCCAACTAGTGAACTCTAAGCTGAGCCGTTCGGGTTGCCTCCCGTCAAGAGGTTGAACCGGATCCGGGGATGTGTACGCGCACACGTGAGCCGCCCCTGTGTGGGACGGCTCACTGTGACATGGGGTGATGCGGTGCTTACGGTGGAGCGAACAGAGAGCGTTTACTTCAGCGCACCGGCCGTCAGTCCCGCCTGCACCTGCCGTTGGAAGATGAAGTAGACGATCAGCACCGGCAGCATCGCGATCATCATGCCGGCCATCAGGGCGCCCCAGTCGTTCTCGTAGCCCTGCTGGAGGGCGATCATCGCAAGTCCCTGGGTGAGCACGTACTTGTCCTCGTTCTGGTTGAGGACCATCGGCAGCAGGTACTGGTTCCACTGCCCCAGGAAGTTGAAGATGCCGATGCTGATCAGGCCCGGCTTGGCCATCGGCAGCATCACCTGGAAGAACGTTCGCGTGTGCGATGCCCCGTCGATGAGCGCCGCCTCCGCGACCGAGGTGGGCAGCGTGCGGAAGAACGCGGTCATGAAGAAGACCGTGAACGGCAGCGAATACGCGATGTAGACCAGGATCAGCCCCTGGTACGTCGCCAGCAGCGAGCTGCCCGGGAAGTCCCGCAGCACGAAGAACAGCGGGATGACCAGCATGAAGACCGGGAAGGACATGCCGGCCACGAACATGAAGTAGATGAACCGGTTGCCCGGGAAGGTGAACCGGGCCAGCACGTAGGCGGCCATCGAGCCCAGCACCATCGTGCCGACCACCGAACCGCCCACCACGATCGCGGTGTTGAGGAAGTACTGGCCCATGTTCGCCTTGTTCCAGGCATTGGCCCAGTTCTCGAAGTGCAGCGAGGTCGGCAGCCCCCACGGGTCGGACAGGATGCCGTTGCTCGTCTTGAAGGAGCTCCACAGCACCCACAGCAGCGGTACGCCGACCATCAGCGCCCACAGGACGAGCATGCCGTGCGAGAAGACGTGCAGGACGCCGCCCTCGGAGCTGCGGCCGTCGGTCGCGCCGAGCTTCCTGGTGAGGCCCGGACGCTCCGCCTCGTCCGTCTTGGTGACCGTGCCGGTGTTCGTCGTGTCCGTCGTCATGTCGCCCGTACCCCTAGAACTCGATCCGCTCACGCCGCGCGAAGCGCAGGGTGAGCACTGCGAACGTCATGGTGACGATGAGCATCGCGACACCCATCGCGGACGCGTAGCCGAACTGGCTGTCGCGGAACGCCGTCAGATACAGGCGCAGCGGCATGACGTCCGTGGCGCCGTCGGGGCCGCCCATGTTGACCGACATGATCTGCACCAGGGCGAAGCCGTCCAGCGCGATGATGCCCATGTACACCCAGCCGGTCTGCACGGTGTCCCACAGCAGCGGCAGGGTGATCCTGAAGAAGGTGGGGAAGCGGCCGGCACCGTCGAGCAGCGCCGCCTCGTAGATGTCCCGCGGGATGGAGGCCATCGCCGCCGAGAACAGCACGACGTAGAAGCCGACGTGGGACCAGATCATCACCGCCATGATGCACAGCAGGGCGAGGCTCTTCTCCCCCAGCCAGGCGTTCTGCCAGCCGTCCAGACCGACCGTGCCCAGCAGGGAGTTGAGCATGCCGTCCTGCGGGTCCGGGTTGTAGATGTTGAACCAGATGACGGCGATGATGGTGATGGAGATGACCTGCGGGAAGAAGAAGACGAAACGGTAGAACTTCGAACCCGTGACGCCGGTGATGACTTCGTTCTTACGTCGCTTTCCGCCGACATTGAGCATGAACGCGAAGAACAGACCGAGTGCCAGTGTCACAAACGGCACCGCGATCAGCATCCAGACGTTGTGCCGCAGCGCGTTCCAGAAGTCCTCGTTGTGCCAGAGCTTTTCGAAGTTCTCGAATCCGACGAACTTCGCCGTGCCGACGAGCCCCGACCAGTCGGTCATCGAGATCTGGAACGCCTGGACGAACGGCGAGATCACGAAGATCGCGTAGACGATGACGGGCAGGGCCAGGAAGCCCACGATGAATCGGTATTTGCCGTGTTGCATGGTGCTTCCCGGCCCTTCCCCTTGAGTGCCGTTGTGCCGGACCGGACTCTTAACTCTCGCGCTTGAACTTCTTCACCGCGTCGTCCTTCGCCACGGCGTCGGCGTATTGCTGCGTCTTCTTGATCCAGTCGGCCGCGCTCATCTCACCGGTGAGCAGCTGCCCGGTGAGACCGCCGATCTTCTCGTCGGTGAGCGAGGGGTACCACTCCTGGAGCTGGAGGCTGATGATGTTGTCACCGGCGTCCTTGAACGCCTTGCTCGCCGAGGCGAGACCCGGCGAGAGAGTCATGCCCTCGGTGGCGTCGACCACACAGGTGAGCGACTTGACCTTGGTGGCGAAGTTCTGCGCGTGCTTCTTGGAGAGCATGATGCGCAGCAGCTCCATACCGCCGGCCGGGTTCTTTCCCTTGGCGGACACGATGTACGGCTCGCTGGGCTCGGCGCGCAGGGTGCCGTGCGGCAGCTTGTCGCCGCTGGAGCCGTCGAAGAGGGCGCCGACGGACATGGCGAAGTCCTTGGGCGTGGTCGGGGCCGCCTCGTTCTCCACCCAGGAGCCGTTGGGGATGAAGACGGCCTTGCCCTTGTTCCAGGCGGTCTGCGACTGAATGTGCGTCAGGCCCTGGCTGCCCTGGAGGAAGTACTTCTTGGCGGCCAGCTCCTCGTAGTGTTCGACGACCTGCTTGACGGCGTCGTTGCTGGTCCAGGCGTTCGGTTCCAGGTTGTCGATGGCGATCCAGCCGTCCATGCCGCCGATCTTGGCGATCTGGGCGAACAGGTTGAAGTGGACGTAGTACGGATACTTTCCGGCGTACGTCCAGGGCGCGATGCCCTTCTTCTTGATCTCGCCGCAGAGCTTGACCATGTCGTCGAGGGTCCCCGGGTATTCCCAGCCGTTGTCGTCGAGGGCCTTCTGCGAGTACCAGGTGCCGTAGATGGTGAAGGCGTAGTAGAGCACGTCGAAGGTGTCGCCGTGCTTGCCCTTCTCGATCGTGCTCGGGTGGATGACGTCCGAGATCTTCTTGCTCGCGTCGTCCAGGGAGGGCGCGTCCAGCAGCGCCTTGAGGTCCTGGAGCTGGCCCTGGGTGGACAGCTTGTTCATGTCCAGGTGGTCGGCGCCGGAGTTGTCGATGACGTCCGGCGGGTTGCCGCCGGCGAAGCGCGGGGTGAGCTTCGGGCCGACCTGCTGGGTGCCGGTGTGCTTGACCTCGGCCTTGTACTTGGCCTTGTAGTCGGCCTCGGCGTCCTTGGCGTACTGGTCGCCCAGACCGCCCTTGAAGATGAACGCCTCCAGCGCGGTGCCCTCCTTGACCCCGAGGGGGTTGGTGGCGGACTTCGCGCCCCCCGGCGCCTTGCTCTCCTCGTCGCCGCCACCGCCCCCGCCGGTGGCACACGCCGACAGGAAGGCCATGGTCGGAACGGAGATCAGACCGAGCGCCGCGGAGCGCTTGATCAGATCGCGGCGCCCCACACCTGCGGAGCCGTTGTTCTCAGGGTTCTCGGCGGAAGTGGATCCCATGCTCAAGTCCTCGCCTTCTCCAGGACTCAGGCGGTGAACCGGATCCTCCCCGGCACCGCGGTCGGGTCGAGCTGGTCGTGCAGGCTGGGTCGTGCAGGAAGTGCGAATCGTGTGAATCGCCGACAGGTATAGTCCACTTCCCGCCAACGGAGCAAGATCGAATGCAAGGTTGGCCGGTGGTCTTTTCCGAGTTGAGACCTGCCGGAAATATGAGCGGCCTGTGCGTTCCTTGGCGGAAAAATCCCTGTCATTGCCCTCGAATGGCACATCCAACACCCTTGACACGACAGAGCACTTGAGCCACAACTGTTCCTTGCGCAGCGAAGTTGACAACGTTGTCCCGTGCGCAGGGAGGGTACCGGCTTATGCAGCAGAGAGCTCGGCACAGATGGGGTACGGCGGTCGTGTCGGCGACCGCTTTCGCTTTGACCGTGGGCTCGCAGGGCGCTGCGGTCGCCCTGCCCGGCGCGCCCGCGGCGGCCGACCGGAGTTTCGCGTCGTCCTTCGAGGCGGACGATCCGGCACCCGACTGGCTCAACACCGTCGACACCGCGCCGGACGGCACCAAGCGGGCCTCGGGCGTCGACGGCGGCTACAGCAGCGGTATCCCGGGCAATGTGACCGACCATGTCACGGACGTACGGGCGAGCGGCGAGAACAGCGGCGGCGGCGAGGTGAAGGAGAACCTCGCCGACGGGGAGCCGAGCAGCAAGTGGCTGGTCTTCGCCCCCACGGGGTGGGCGGAATTCGACCTGGACAAACCTGAACGGGTGACGAAATACGCCCTCACCTCGGCCAACGACTACGCCGAACGTGACCCGCGGGACTGGACCCTTCAGGGTTCCACGGACGGCAAGGACTGGAAGACCCTCGACACCCGCTCTGGTGAGACGTTCGCCGAACGGTTCCAGACAAAGACGTACGACCTCGCGGAGCCGGCCGAGTACCGGCACTTCCGGCTGGAGGTCACCAGGAACAACGGCGCCGACGGCATCCTCCAGCTCGCCGACGTCCAGTTCTCCACGGGCGGCGGCGACGGCCCCGTCCCGCAGGACATGCTCTCCCTCGTCGACCGCGGCCCGAGCGGCTCGCCGACGGCCAAGGCGGGCGCCGGCTTCACCGGCAAGCGGGCGCTGCGCTACGCGGGCCGGCACACGGCGGACGGGCAGGCGTACTCGTACAACAAGGTCTACGACGTGAACGTGGCCGTCGGCCGCGACACCCGCCTGTCCTACCGCGTCTTCCCGTCGATGGCGGACGGCGACCGCGACTACGACGCCACCAACGTCTCCGTCGACCTCGCCTTCACCGACGGCACCCACCTGAGCGACCTCGGCGCCACCGACCAGCACGGCTTCCCGCTCTCGCCCCGCGGACAGGGCGCGGCCAAGGTGCTCTACGTCAACCAGTGGAACGCCGTCGCCTCGCGGATCGGGTCGGTCGCGGCGGGCAGGACGGTCGACCGGATACTCGTGGCGTACGACTCCCCCAAGGGCCCGGCGAAGTTCCGGGGCTGGCTGGACGACATCGCGCTCGAGTCCGTCGCGCCAGAGAAGCCCAAGGCCCACAAGTCGGACTACGCGCTCACCACCCGCGGCACCCTCTCCAGCGGCGGCTTCTCGCGCGGCAACAACTTCCCGGCGACCGCCGTGCCGCACGGCTTCAACTTCTGGACGCCGGTGACGAACGCGGGCTCGCTGAGCTGGCTGTACGACTACGCGCGCGCGAACAACGCCGACAACCTGCCGACGATCCAGGCGTTCAGCGCCAGCCACGAGCCGAGCCCCTGGATGGGTGACCGGCAGACCTTCCAGGTGATGCCGTCCGCCGCCTCGGGCACCCCGGACACCGGGCGGGAGGCGCGCGAGCTGGCCTTCCGGCACGAGAACGAGACCGCGCGGCCGTACTACTACGGGGTGCGGTTCGAGAACGGGCTCAAGGCGGAGATGGCGCCGACCGACCACGCGGCGGTGCTGCGCTTCACCTACCCGGGCGACGACGCGAGCGTCCTCTTCGACAACGTGACCGACCAGGCGGGGCTGACGCTCGACAAGGAGAGCGGGACCTTCACCGGCTACTCGGACGTGAAGTCCGGGCTGTCGACGGGGGCGACCCGGCTCTTCGTGCACGGCACCTTCGACAAGCCGGTGACCGAGGGTTCCTCCAGTGGGGTGAAGGGCCACCTGCGCTTCGACGCCGGGGACGACCGGACCGTCACGCTCCGCCTCGCCACCTCGCTGATCAGCGTCGACCAGGCGAAGGACAACCTGCGCCAGGAGGTCGACGGCGCCTCCTTCGAGACGGTGAAGGCGCGCGCCCAGCGCCAGTGGGACGGGCTGCTCGGCAAGGTCGAGGTCGAGGTCGCGACGCAGGACCAGCTGACGACGCTGTACTCCAGCCTGTACCGGCTGTACCTGTACCCGAACTCCGGCTTCGAGAAGGTCGGCGGGAAGCACCGGTACGCGTCGCCGTTCTCCCCGATGCCGAACCCGGACACCCCGACGCACACCGGCGCGAAGATCGTCGACGGCGAGGTGTACGTCAACAACGGCTTCTGGGACACCTACCGGACCACCTGGCCGGCGTACTCGCTGCTGACACCGAGCCAGGCGGGAGAGATGGTCGACGGCTTCGTGCAGCAGTACAAGGACGGCGGCTGGACCTCCCGCTGGTCCTCCCCCGGCTACGCGGACCTGATGACCGGCACCTCCTCGGACGTGGCCTTCGCGGACGCGTACGTCAAGGGCGTCGACTTCGACGCGAAGTCGGCGTACGACGCGGCCGTGAAGAACGCCACGGTCGTGCCGCCGTCCTCGGGCGTGGGCCGCAAGGGCATGGCGACCTCGCCCTTCCTCGGCTACACGAGCACCGAGACGCACGAGGGCCTGTCGTGGGCGCTGGAGGGCTACCTCAACGACTACGGCATCGCGAGGATGGGCCAGGCCCTGTACCGGAAGACCGGCGACAGGCGGTACCAGGAGGAGTCGGAGTACTTCCTCAACCGCGCGCAGGACTACGTCAACCTCTTCGACTCCAAGGCCGGGTTCTTCCAGGGCCGCGACGAGAAGGGCGACTGGCGCGTCGAGTCCGCCGAGTACGACCCGCGCGTCTGGGGGTACGACTACACCGAGACCAACGGCTGGGGCTACGCCTTCACCGCCCCGCAGGACAGCCGGGGTCTCGCGAACCTCTACGGCGGCCGCGACGGCCTCGCCGACAAGCTCGACGAGTACTTCGCCACCCCGGAGACGGCCTCGCCCGACTTCGTCGGCTCCTACGGCGGTGTCATCCACGAGATGACGGAGGCGCGGGACGTCCGGATGGGCATGTACGGCCACTCCAACCAGGTCGCCCACCACGCGAACTACATGTACAACGCGGCCCAGCAACCCTGGAAGACGCAGAAGAACGTCCGTGAGGTGCTGTCGCGACTGTACGTCGGCAGCGAGATCGGACAGGGCTACCACGGCGACGAGGACAACGGCGAGCAGTCGGCGTGGTTCCTGTTCTCCGCGCTGGGCTTCTATCCGCTGGTGATGGGCAGCGGCGAGTACGCCATCGGGTCGCCCCTGTTCACCAAGGCCACGGTCCATCTGGAGAACGGGCGGAAGCTGGTCGTCAAGGCACCGAAGAACAGCGCCCGCAACGTCTACGTCCAGGGCCTGAAGGTCAACGGGGTTCCCTGGAGGTCGACCTCGCTCCCTCACTCGCTGATCGCGAAGGGCGGCGTCCTGGAGTTCGCCATGGGTCCGCGGCCCTCGTCCTGGGGCACCGGCAAGCATGCGGCACCGGTGTCGATCACCAAGGACGACGAGGTGCCGGTACCGCGGGCCGACGTGCTGAAGGGCGACGGGGCGCTGTTCGACAACACCTCGGGGACCGAGGCGGGTGTCACCTCGCTGGAGCTGCCGGTGTCCGAGCCGGCCAAGGCCGTGCAGTACACCCTGACCTCGCCGTCGGACCGGACGAAGGCGCCGACCGGCTGGACGCTCCAGGGGTCGCAGGACGGGACCACCTGGCGGACCCTCGACAAGCGCTCGGGGGAGTCCTTCACCTGGGACAGACAGACACGGGCGTTCACCGTGGGGTCTTCGGGTACGTACGGGAGGTACCGCCTGGTCTTCGACGGCGAGGCGGTGGTCGCTGAAGTCGAACTGCTCGCCTGAGCAGGTGCATTGGGGGTCTCATGCGGGGTGTCGATCCGGCCTGGCTGCCGGACGAGGCGTTCCGGCCGATCGGCACCCGGCGGACGCTCATCCGTGGTTCGGGTCCGCTGGTGGACACGGTGCACGGGGAAGTGGCGGAGGCCTGCGTACGGTTCGGGGGAAGCGTCTCGCGCGACGGGTCCCCCCAACCGTACGACCTGGTGCTGGAACTGACCGGCGCCGGGGACGGCGACGGCGGCGAGGCGTTCACCTGCGAGCGCGGTGACGGCCCTACGACCGTCACCGCGTCCGGGGGTCCCGGGCTGCTGTACGGCCTGTTCCACGTCGTACGGCTCGGGGACGCGGCGTTCCAGGGCTCGTACGAACGTGCGGAGCACCGGCCCGGGTCGGCGCTGCGCATGCTCGACCACTGGGACAACGTGGCCGTGCATCCGGTCATGGGCCAGGTGGAACGCGGATACGCGGGCGGGTCGCTGTTCTGGGAGGACGGCCGGGCGCGTGGGGAGCTGCTGGGGCGGGTGCGGGCGTACGGCAGGCTGTTGGCGGCCTGCGGGATCAACGCCGTGGCGGTGAACAACGTCAACGTGCACGCGACGGAGGCCCGGCTGCTCACCGACCGGATCGGTGAAGTCGCCGAGATCGCGGGCGCGTTGCGGCCGTACGGCATCCGCACCCATCTGTCGGTCACCTTCGCCGCGCCCCTGGTGCTCGGCGGACTGACCACGGCGGACCCGTCGGACGCGGCGGTACGGGCGTGGTGGGCACAGGCCACCGCGCGGGTGCACGAGGCGATACCCGACTTCGGCGGATACGTGGTGAAGGCCGACTCGGAGGGCCAGCCGGGGCCCTTCGCCTACGGGCGCAGTCACGCGGACGGCGCGAACATGCTGGCCGCCGCACTGGAGCCGTACGGCGGCACGGTGCACTGGCGGGCGTTCGTCTACGACCACCGCCAGGACTGGCGGGACCGGACCACGGACCGGGCGCGTGCCGCGTACGACCATTTCGTGCCGTTGGACGGGGAGTTCGCCGACAACGCCGTGCTCCAGGTCAAGCACGGGCCCATGGACTTCCAGGTGCGGGAGCCTCTCTCACCGCTGATCGGCGCCATGCCGGGCACCAGGCTGGCGGTGGAACTTCAGGCGACCCAGGAGTACACCGGGCAGCAGCGGCATGTGTGCTGGCTGGGGCCGATGTGGAGCGAGGTGCTGCGGTTCCGGGCCGACGGGGAGTCCACTGTCGGGGAGGCGGCGCGCGGCGGGCTCGTCGCCGTGTCCAACGTCGGCGACGACCCCTTCTGGACCGGGCATCCGCTGGCCCAGGCGAACCTGTACACCTTCGGGCGGCTGGCCTGGCAGCCGCACGCCGATCCGCGTCAGATCCTCGACGAATGGATCGGGCTCACCTTCGGGAACGGTCCGTCGGCAGGGCTGCACGCGATCATGGACGGCTCCTGGCGGACGTACGAGAAGTACACCGCGCCGCTCGGGGTGGGCTGGATGGTGCAGCCCGGTCATCATTACGGTCCGAGCGTGGACGGCTACGAGTACAGCCCCTGGGGCACCTACCACTTCGCCGACCGCGACGGCATCGGCGTCGACCGCAGCGCGGCGACGGGGACCGGGTTCGCGGGGCAGTACGCCAAGCCGTGGGCGTCGGTGTACGAGTCGCCGGACACCTGCCCCGACGAGCTGCTGCTGTTCTTCCACCACATGTCGTACGAGCACGTGCTGCACAGCGGCAAGACGGTGATCCAGCACATCTACGACACGCACTTCGAGGGCGTGCAGGAGGTGGAGGCGGCCCGGGAGGTGTGGGCCTCGCTGGTGGATCTCGTGGACCCGGCGCGCCACGCGCGGGTGACGGAGCGGTTCGAGGAGCAGCTCCGGAGCGCCCGCGAGTGGCGCGATCAGGTCAACAGCTACTTCCTCCGCAAGTCGGGTGTGCCCGACGCACATGGGCGCCGCATCCACTGACCGTGCGGCTACTGAGTGCGGAGGATCACTGTGCTCAGCGGGTCGAGGGTGAGCGGCTCGCCCTCCTCGACCCGCTTGCCGGTCAGCAGGTCGGTGGCGGTGGTGTGGGCGGTCAGGTGGGCCGGTTCCGGCGCGTGGTTGAGGAGGAAGAGCAGACGGGTGCCGTCGGGCGCGAGACGGGTCGCGGTCTCCAGGCCGTGATGGTCGGCGTAGGGGCCGAGCAGGTCGTGCCGGGCCAGGATCCGGCGGACGATCCGGTCCACGCCGGGCTGGTCGAGAGCGGTGGCGACGTACCAGCCCTCGCCTCCGCTGTCGCCGAACCGGTTGCGGGTCACGGCCGGGGTGCCGGCGTAGAAGTCGGTGCCGTAGGTCCCGACCGCCTCGGCGCCGCGCGGCAGCACGATCTCGAAGACCAGGCGGGCCTCGCAGGTCAGCTCCCCCAGCTGGACGGGCTGTACGAAGTCCCGCGGCCGGGAGTCCCATTCGTCGACGCGGACGCCCATCAGGGGCGCGAGCGGGCCGGGCACGTCCGCGAGGAACGCACGGTCGTGTTCGTCGACGCGGCCGGAGAGGAAGGTCGTCAGGACCGTCCCGCCGCGCGCCGCGACGGCCTCCAGACGCTCCGCGAGGTCGCCCTTGACCATGTGCAGGACGGGGGCGAGGACCACGTCGTACGAGGTCAGGTCGGCGGTGACCGGGACGACGTCCACGTCCGCGCCGGCCTCGCGGGCGGCCCGGTAGTAGGTGTGGACCACCTCCTGGTACTTGACCAGCCGGGACGGGCCGTCGGAGATCTCCAGGGCCCACCAGCTGTCCCAGTCGAAGAGCAGGGCGGTGCGGGCCGGGGTGCGGGCGCCGAGGGTCGCGTCGCCGAGCGACTCCAACTCCCGCCCCAGTTCGGCCACTTCGCGGAACACCCGGGTGTCGTCACGGCCCGCGTGGCCGATCACCGCGCCGTGGTACTTCTCGCAGGCGCCGCGTGAGGCGCGCATCTGGAAGTAGAGGGCGGCGTCGGCGCCGTGGGCGATGGCCTGGAAGGTGGCGAGGCCGAGCTCGCCGGGGCGCCGCAGGGGGTTGACGTCACGGCAGGCCGTCGTGGACGGGGTCTGCTCCATCAGCCAGAAGGGGGCGCCGTCCTTCAGACCGCGCATCAGGTCGTGGGCCAGGGCGGGCCAGGTCGGCGGGGCGTCGAGGGGCGGGTAGCTGTCCCAGGAGGCGAAGTCGAGGTGGGGCGCCCAGCGGTGGTAGTCGAGGGGGCGAAACATGCCCATGAAGTTGGTGGTGACGGGGGTGTCGGAGTCGTGGGCGCGGATCACCTCCTTCTCGGCGAGGAAGCAGCCGAGCAGGGCGTCGGTGGTGAAGCGGAAGTAGTCGAGGGTGATGCCCTGGAAGGCGGTGTGGTCGGGGCCGCGCCAGTGCTCGGTGAGGGCGTTCGGGGGCTCGACCTGGTCCCAGCCGGTGTAGCGGTGCGACCAGAAGGTCGTCCACCAGGCGTCGTTGAGGGCGTCGAGGGTGCCGTACCTGTTCCTGAGCCATTCCCGGAACGCCTCGGCGCACAGCTCGCAGTAACAGGCGCCGCCGTACTCGTTGTTGATGTGCCAGGCCAGCAACGCGGGGTGCTCGCGGTAGCGTTCCGCGAGGCGTGCGGCCATCGCCGTGGCGTGGCTGCGGTACGCCGGTGAGCTGGGGCAGAAGCTGTGGCGCTGGCCGTAGCGGTGGCGGCGGCCCTCGAAGTCGGTGCGGTTGACCTCGGGGTACTGCTTGGCGAGCCAGGGTGGGAGGGCCGCGGTGCCGGTGGCGAGGCAGACACGGCGGTTCTCGGCCGCCGCGCGGTCCAGGATGCGGTCGAGGATCGTGAAGTCGTAGGTGTCGGGGCCGGGTTGGGTGAGGGACCAGGAGAAGACACCGACGGTGAGGGTGTCGATGCGGGCCTGGGTGAACAGGCGATGGTCGTCGTCCCAGACGGGCTGCGGCCACTGTTCGGGGTTGTAGTCGCCGCCGTACGGGATCTTCGGGGTGCGCGGCGCGGTCATACGGTGAAGTCCTCCTGGGTCTCGGCGATCACCGGGCGGCTGCTGTGCAGCAGGGAGAACAGCAGCGGGGCGGCCAGCAGGGCGGGCAGGGCCTCGGTCAGCAGGGCGGTCGACGCGGCCACCAGGACGAGCAGGGAGGCAGCGCCGAGGGTGGTGCGGGCGTGCCGGACGAGGAAGTACGCGGCGAGGCGGGCGGTGTCGCGGGTGCGGAAGGCGAACAGCGAGGTGAGGACCAGCGCGTGCGCCCCCCACAGCAGGGAGCCGGCGCCGATGACGCCGAGCATGACCGCCCACCAGCCGGGCAGGCCGGTGGCGGAGAAGTGGGTGAGGGTGAAGGCGATGACGGTCAGCCAGGCGAGCAGGGGCGTCCAGAGCTTCAGGGCGGGGAGGGCGTTGAGCCGCCAGCCGCGTACGTAGGTCCGGGCGGGATGCAGGTCCGTCAGGTCGCGGCTGCGGTGGTGCAGGGCGTACAGGGCGCCGGACAGGGCCGGGCCGAGCGGCAGCAGGCATACGGCGGCCAGGGGCAGGTTGGCCGGGTCGGGGCCGGTCAGGAGCAGGGCGACGAGTCCGGGCGAGGCGGCGAGGAGCAGCAGGGCCTCGACGGTGACCAGGGTGTGGATCAGGGCGGCGGCGCGGGAGAGGGCTCCCGCGCCGAAGTCGGCCGCGTGGTGTACGCCGCTGCTCACCCGTTCTCCTTCTGGAAGCGTTCGTAGGCCTTGTTGTGCAGGTCGACGAGCTGGTCCATGTTCTTGGACTTCAGCTCGGTGACGTAGGCGTCCCATTCGGACATGGGGCGTTTGCCGAGGACGAACTTGAGGGTGTTCTGGGTGACGTGGTCCCTGAGCGGGGTGTCCCAGAGCGTGGCCTGTTCCTGCTCGACCGACTGGAGGGGGTGGGCCGGGTCGATGGGCAGCTCGCTGCGCTCGGTCATGGCGTCCTGGAACTTCTGCTCGTCCGGGCTGAAGTTGGAGGAGACCAGGGCCCAGCTGCCGCCGTAGGTGAAGACGCCGTTGAAGAAGCCGTAGTTCTTCTGGAGGTCCTTGGGGGCGTCGGGGTCCGAGCCCATGAGGCTGATGCCGGGCTTCAGCCGGTACTTGCCGCCGGCCTCGGTGTAGGTGACGCCCTCGACGCCCCACTTGCAGAACACCTGGCCCTCGTCGGAGTACCACAGCCAGTCCACGAACTGCATCATCGCGACGAAGGTGTCGCTCTTGAGGGCCTCGCTGGAGATCATGAGGCCGTTCTCCAGGCGCGTGCCGCCCAGGATCACGGGGCCGGCCGGGCCGAGCGGTACGGGCACCATCTCGATCTTCGAGCCCTTGACCTGCTTCTGGAGGTTGTAGCGGTACTCCTGGACCAGCACCTGCGGGTTGGCGCTGATCACATAGGACTTCTCGGCGAGCAGCTTCTGCAACGCCTGGTCGTCCTGCTGGGTGAAGCTCTCCGGGTCCAGCAGCTTCTCGGCGACGAGCTTTCGCAGGTACTCGATCATCTGGCGGTAGCTGTCGGTCGCGCCGTTGAAGACGAACCTCTTCGCCTTGCTGTCGAAGGTGACGTTGGTGTACGTCCAGCCCGACTTGACCCCGTACGCCTGGCCCAGATAGCTGAACAGCGCGCCGCACGGGAAGGGGGTGTTGCCGCTCCAGCGGTCCGTCCAGGGGTATTTGTCTGGGTACTCCTGCTTGAGCGCCTTGAGGACGTCGTAGACCTCGTCCCAGGTGGTGGGCAGGGACAGGCCGTGCTTTTCGAGGATGTCCGTGCGGAAGGACAGCGAGTAGCCGGACTTGGCCTTCTCGTGCAGGCCGGGCAGCAGGTAGTACTTGCCGTCGGACTGGCGTATCGAGTCGAGCTCCGGCTCCAGCTTCCACTTCTTCACCTTGGCCTGGAAGTTGGGCATCAGGTGCACGTACTCGCTGACCGGGAGAATCGCGCCCGACGACACGAAGGCGACCTCAGACGGGTGGTACGTCTTGGGGATCAGGAAGGGGGCGTCGCCGGCGCCGATGAGGACGCTGCGCTTCTTCTCGTAGTCCGCGAGCGGGACGTCGACGGGCTTCAGGGTGATCCCGGTGCGCTGGGTGACCTCCTTCCAGAACAGCCAGTCGCTCTTCGTCGGGTAGACCGGGTTGTTGTTGTGCAGCAGCGAGAACGACAGCGGCTTGGCGGCCTTGAACCGCTGCCCCGCGCGGTACTCCTTCATCGCGCCGTTCTGCTTCTTCGACAGGTCCTTGGAGTCGCCTCCGTCCTCGCCGCTGCCGCAGCCGGTGAGGGTGGCGAGGCCGATGAATCCGGCGGCGGCGAGGATCTGGCGCCGCGAGAGCTGCCCTGGGTTCTGCACGGAGACTCCCTTGTTCCGTATGTGAGGTGACGAGCGGTCAGCCCTTGACGGCGCCGAGCATCACGCCCGAGACGAAGTAGCGCTGGACGAACGGGTACACGCAGAGGATCGGCAGCGCGGTGAGCACGATGGTGACCGCCTGGATGTTGGCCCCGACCTGGCTGAGCTGCTCGGTGCCGGCGCCGGCGTTGGAGCCGCCGGTGGCGCCCTGGATGAGGTTGCGCAGATAGACGGTGACCGGCATCAGGTCCGTCTGGTCCATGTAGAGGAAGGCGCTGAACCAGGAGTTCCAGAACGACACCGAGTAGAAGAGCACCATCGTCGCGACGACCGCCTTGGACAGCGGCAGCACGATCCTGAGCAGGGTGCCGTACGTACTCAGCCCGTCGATCTGCGCGGCCTCCTCCAGCTCGGTCGGCAGGCTCTCGAAGAAGGCCTTCATCACCAGGAGGTTGAAGACGCTGATCGCGTTGGGCAACGCGATCGCCCAGACGCTGTTCTTGATGCCTAGGCTGGTGATCAGGACGTAGTTCGGAATCAGGCCGCCGGTGAAGAACATGGTGAACACGGCGATGCCGACGAGCGCGGAGCGGCCCTTGAGGTGCTTTTTCGACAGGACGTAGGCGTAGCAGGTCGTCAGGACCATGGCGACGGCGGTCGCCACGACCGTGTAGAGCACGGTGTTGCCGTAGTTCCGCCAGAACATCGAGTCCTGGAACACGATCTTGTACGTGGTGAGGTTGAACCCCTTGGGCCACAGGGTGACTTCACCGGCCCGGATCTGCCGCTCCCCGCTGAAGGAGCGCGCGATGATGTTGAGGAACGGGTACAGGGTCACGACCACGACGAGAGTGAGGATCACCCCGTTGACGCCCTGGAAGACCCGGTAGGAACGACTCGGCTTCACCACAGGCTGGTCCCCACTGTGCGGCGCGAGAGCTGGTTGGCGGACGTGATCAGGACCAGGCCGATGATCGCCTCGAACAGGCCGATGGCGGCGGCGTAGCTGAAGCTGTTGGACTCCACACCGGTCCGGTAGACGTAGGTGGAGATCACGTCGGAGGTCGGGTAGGTCAGCGGGTTGTAGAGCAGCAGGACCTTCTCGAAGCCGACGGCCATGAAGGTGCCGATGTTCAGGATCAGCAGCGTGATCATGGTGGGGCGGATCCCGGGCAGGGTGACGTGCCAGATCTGCTGCCAGCGGTTGGCGCCGTCGATGCGGGCGGCCTCGTACAGGTCCTCGTCGATGGTGGTGAGCGCGGCGAGGTAGAGGATCGTTCCCCAGCCGGCGGTCTGCCAGATCTCGGAGCCGACGTAGAGGGTGCGGAACCACTCGGGTTCCTGGATGAACCGGATCGGCTCGTGGCCGAACCAGCCCAGCGCGTGGTTGATCGGGCCGTCGGTGGCGAGCATCTGGAGGGTGATGCCCGCGACGATCACGATCGACAGGAAGTGCGGCAGATAGGACACCGACTGCACGAACCGTTTCAGCGAACGCCGGCGCACCTCGTTGAGCAGCAGGGCGAGCACGATCGGGATCGGGAAGCAGAAGACGAGCGTGAGTCCGCCGAGCCACAGGGTGTTGCGGAACACCTGCCAGAAGGTGGGGTCGCTGAGGAACATCTCGACATAGCGCAGGCCCACCCACTGCTCGCCGAAGATCGAGCCGCCCGGTTCGAAGCGGCGGAAGGCGATCACGTTGCCGATCATCGGCAGATAGCGGAAGACGAGGAAGAACAGCAGGGGCAGTACGGCGAGCGAGTACAACTGCCAGTCCCGGCGCAGCGCCCGCCGCCACCCGGTGCGCGTCGTCCGCCGCCCGCGGCGGGGTGGGGTCCTGGTCGGCGGCGGCTCCTGTGTACCGGGCGGTGGAGCCGATCTGGTGGAGGTGCTCATGCAGTGGCCTCCCGGTGGCACCGAAAGTTTCGGAGTCGTACCGGCAACTTTGCGGCGAGGTTAGGGGCGGGTGTAATGGCTGTCAATGGGGCTGACAGGGATGGTCGGTTGAGGAGGCTGGGACCGGGACGAGCCAGAGGCTACGAAACATTCTGATGTAGAGGCGCAACAATCGGAGGCCACCGTTGCCCGCGTTCGACCTGCCGTCGGCGGATCTGGAGCGTTACCGCCCGGACCCCCAGGAGCCCGCCGACTTCGACGAGTTCTGGCGTGACACCCTCAAGGAGGCGGCACAGCCGGAGGTGTTGGTGTCGGCGGACCCGGTGCAGACGGGCCTGCGGCTCACCGAGACCTGGGACGTGACCTTCCGGGGGTTCGCCGGCGACCCGGTGCGGGCCTGGTTCAGCAGACCGGCCGGGGGGCCCGAGCCGCTGCCCGCCGTCGTCGAGTACGCCGGCTACGGCCGGGGCCGCGGCCTCCCGCACGAGCGGCTGACCTGGGTGAACGCCGGGTACGCGCATCTGCTGATGGACAACAGGGGCCAGGGCGACCAGTACGGCAACGGCGGCGCCACCCCGGACCCGCACGCCACCGCGCCGGGCGGCCCGGGACCTGCGGCACGCGGCCTGCTCTCCCCGCGGGACTACCACTACCGGCGCCTGATCACGGACGCGGTGCGCGCGGTGGCGGCGGTGCGCGCTCTGCCGGGCGTGAACGGCACCCGGGTCACGGCCGTCGGCAACAGTCAGGGCGGCGGGCTCGCGCTGGCCGTCGCGGGACTCGTCCCGGACCTGGCCGCGCTGCTGGTCACCGCCCCGTTCCTGTGTGGGATCCGGCGCGCCCTCGACCTCACCGACGCGTCGCCGTACGGCGAGATCGCCGCGTACCTCTCGGTGCACCGGGACGCCGAGCGGGCCGCGTACGCCACGCTCGCCTACATGGAGGGCATCTCCTTCGCCCGGCGCGCCCACGCCGCTGCTCACTTCGGGGTCGGCCTGCGCGACACGGTGTGCCCGCCGAGCGGGGCGTACGGCGCCTTCAACCGCTATGCGGAGCTGTCGGGCGCCGACCCGCGCAAGGAGATCCGCCCGTACCCGTTCAACGGTCACGAGGGCGGGGACGCGGTGCACGTCCGCCGCCAACTGGACTGGCTGGCCGACGTGTTGGGCTCAGGTCCGCGACCGGCGTGAGCGCGACGGCGACAGGGTCGCGGACCCGGTGGACGGCGGCTCGGTGCCCACCGGGTCCGCGCACAGCAGCGGTTCAGCCCACCCGGCAGGGCAGCGCCGTCGTACTGTCCCCGCCCGAGCCGGAGACGACATAGCCGAAGGTCGCGCTCTCCCCCGGATCGAGCGAGCCGTTCCAGTCGGCGTTGTGCACCATCACGTTCTGACCGGTGTAGGTCGCGTTGCCGCTCCACAGGCTCTCGACCTTCTGGCCGACGGGGAGCGTCCAGTCGACCATCCAGCCGAGCATCGGGACGTCGCCGGAGTTGGTGACGGTCACCTCGGACTGGTAGCCGCCGGACCAGTTGCCGGTCGTGCGGCGGGTGGCGGAGCACTCGCCGGGCACCGGGTCGGTCGGGTTGCCGGGCTCCTTGATGCCGGTGACCTCGCCGTTGCCGCCGTCGAAGACGATGTCGGAGCAGGAGTAGAAGGTCTCCGCGCTGTCCGAGCGCTGCCAGACCATGTAGACGATGTGGCGGCCCGACTTGTTCGCCGGAAGCTGCCCGGTCCAGGAGTAGTTGGCCTCGACCGTGCCCGGGGAGCCGTTGAGCGGCGGGTGGTCGACCGAGAGGAAGGGCTGCTCCTCCATGTCGTCCCAGGTGAGGGCCTGCTTCGGGTCGAAGCCGTCCTTGGTGATGTAGACGTGGAACCAACCCGGGTGCGCGGCCCAGGCGTTGTAGGAGAAGTCGACGGTCGCGCCCGAGGTGAGGTGGGTGAGCGGCCAGTCGTCGCGCGGTGTGTTGAAGCCGGTGAAGTTGGTGTTGCCGCCGCTGCACAGCTCGCCGTCGGGCACGAAGCCGCGGGTGCGGCCGGCGCCGTCGGAGCGGAGCACCGAGAACCAGTTGTAGAACGGCGTGGTGCCGCTGACCTGTTGGGCCGCCCTGCACGCCGGGTTGACCGGCTTGATCTCACCGGTGTCGGTGAGGCCGTCCTGCCAGCACAGGAAGGTGCGGCTGCCGGGTTTCATGGGGGTGCCGTGGGCCTCCGCCTCGCCACCGGCGCTCATGACGAGCGCCACGGCCGGGATGGTGGCCAGCAGGGAGACCAGGACGAGGAAGAGGGCTCTGGCGCGGGTGGGGAGAGTTAATCGGCGGGGAGGCGGGGCGCCCATCCCCTTTTTTGTCAGGATCATGACAGTCCAGTCCGTTCTTTGGGATACGGGCCGTGCGGATGCGTGTGTGTGGACGAGCGGGGTGGGGCCGTCCCGTGGGCGGGTTCCGGTCCACCCGTGTGGGAGCGCTCCCACCCCACCTGTTTCGGAAGCTAGCGCGAACTGGGGCAGGTGTAAACGGTCGGCGCGCCAGGCGCCGCTCGGCTATGCGTCGTCCTGGAGGAGGCGGGCGGTGCGGGCGTCGAGTTCGGCGCGGAACTCGGCTGCGCGTTCCTTGCGTGCCAGGTGGTGGCGGTGTTCGAGTCTCGCCATGCGTTCGGCGATCTCCTGGGTCACACGGTGCTGCTGAGCCTCGTGTTCCAGTGCGGCGCGGGAACGCTGCACGTCCAGTTCCTCCGCGTGCAGACGCCGGCTGGCCTCGGAGTGCGCGGCGAGGAGACGGTCGTACGAGGAGGGGCCGCTCACATACCTCGCCGCTCCCGGCAACGCGCCGGCCATCAGGACGAGATGGACCAGGCCCGTGAGGAACGCCGCGTATCCGTCCGTCCTCACCACGGTGGCCAGGGCGTCGGCACGGGTGAGGAGGCCGTCGTCGTCCAGTGCCGCCGCCATGCGAAGGGTTCTGGCGTCGATGCTCCGCGACAGGGCCGCCTTGTAGGTGCCGGTGGCCTCGTCCACCCGGTCGGCCAGTGTCCGCTTCTTGGCGACGAGGGCCGCGAGCTCCTTCTCGTACGTCGCGATACCGCTCGTGGTCCGGTACGCGGCGGTGTCCGCCCGGGCACGTTCGCATGCCTGGCTCACCTGGGCCACGCCGTTCTGCCAGACCCATCTGTCCGGGGCGCAGGCACGCTGCTCCGTGGCCGTCCTCTCGCGCAGTGTCGCGTGGAGGCCGTCCACCTGGGACTGGAGTGTCCTGGTGCGGGCGGTCACGGCGGTGAGCTGCGCGTGCGGCTCGGCCGGCGAACCGTCGACGAGCAACTGATGGGCCGCGCACCGCGGGCGGGCGGAGGTGTCACCGCCGTCGGACGGATTGCAGGAGACGAGCAGGTTCCGGTAGTCGGCCACTGTCCGCGCGTTGGTCATCGCGATCTCCTGCCGGATCTCCCGGTCGAAGATCTGGAGGAGGAGCGGCTGCGCCATGCACAGGCTCAGCAGGGCGGACAGGACCAGTTGCGGCAGGAGGAGCCGCAGGCTCCTCGTGGCCATGCCGTGGCTCGTGGACACCAGCCAGCTCTCCAGCGCCAGGACGAACCAGAACCAGATCCCGGCGACAAGGATCACCACGGCGAGCGGAAGGCCGGCTTGGGACGAGGTCAGGGCCGCGCCCAGGGAAACGGCACCCAGAAGGGCCGTGTTGCAGACCAGGGTCCCGTACCAGGTGTAGCGGGTGCGTTCCTCGGGAGCCCAGTCAAGGATGTCCTCGCGTACGCCGACCAGACGGCGCAGCCACACCGCCGGGCCGCGACGCGGGGACGCCGGCTCGGCGGATCGGGGTTCCCGGGAGGACGAGGCCCCGCCCGCCCTGCGGACAGACGTGTCAGTCGCCAAGTCGCTCCTCCATGACGGCCTCCCCCAAGTCGTCGTCACCACAGCCCTCCTCGTGGCGCCCGGCTTCGGCACCTGCCCCGCTCGCCGATCGCGGCAACTCGCCCTGCTGCGCCTCCTCATCGCCGCCCGATGCCAGGGCAGCCGTCAGGATCGCCGACGGAAGCCTGTTCTCGGCCACGGCGTCGAAGAGACGGCGTACATCGGGGGACACGTCGTCGACGAGTCCCCGGTCGATGAGCATCACGCCGAGTTCCTGCTGGGCCCTGAGCCGCCGCTCACGCCACTCGCGCTCCTCCTCACGCAGTCGCCGGGCCTCCTCCCGCCGCTCCTGCCGTTCCCGCAGGTCGTCCAGGCGAGCGAGCTCGGTGCGCTTGTCCTCCCTCTCGAGGTGGAAGCGCTCGTCCTCCCGGTCGAAGGAGACGCGTCGCTCCAGATGCTCCCGTTCGAGCTGGTGCCGCGCGTCCTCCCGGTCGGCGCGCTGCGAGTCGACGGCGTGCAGCCGTTCGGCGAGCACGTCGGCCGAGAGCTTCCCGCTGCGAAAGGCGTTCAGGTAGGCGGCGGCCGGGTCACCGCGCAGGAGTGCGGTGTCCTCGTCGACCTGGTGCCTGACGAACCTGTTGCGTCGTTCCTCCAGCGTGAGTTCGTGCTGCAGCTCGTGCTCGCTGACCTCGCGTTCGTACATCGAACGCAGCGTGCCGAGCTCCTGCCGGTGACGTTCCTCCAGGAGGGCCTGCTCACGGCGGAGTTCCGCCAGTTGCCGGTCCCTCTCCCGGGCGAGCCTGGCCTCCTCGACGCCACGCAGGTGCTCGGCGAGTTCCGCGGGGGTGAGCACCTCGATCCCGGACGGCACCACCGTGAGTCCGGAGAAGACCGGCGGCCGCATCTCCGCGTACGCCGTCAGCCGGGCGTCTATCCTGCGCCGCACCTCGGCGGAGGCGGGCAGGGACAGTTCACCGACGTCCTCGACGAGCCCGGGGATGGCCCGCAGATAGCCCGCGAGCAGGGGCTCAGCGACCGTGACCCCGTCCCGTACGGCGGCGACGGCATCGGTCACGGTGCAGTGGAAGGTCACCCGCACCGTGAAGTCGCCTCCCTCCGCGGACGGGAGGGACAGTTCGACGCCGACGGGTACACCGACCCGGCGGTCGACGACCGTGACCGAGCTCGCCGCGACCACCACCGGGGCGTCCGGGCCGAGCCGGCCATGGTCCTCGACGTACTCCTCGCCCACCCTGAAGACACGTACCTGGTGCGGGGCGACGAGCGGGAGATCTTCTTCGGCCCGCCGCGGGCGGGTGCGGAGCCAACCGCCACGCTGTCGCGGCGCGCCGTACTCCCGCTGCTCGACGAGGGGGTATTTCCCATCCATGCGCGTCAGTCCTTCGTGCTCAGTACGGCGGTGAGGAAGGTGTCCGTCAGCTCGGTGGATCCCTCGGCCGAGCGGGCCGGATACGCCTGTGCGGCGGATGACCCGGACGGCCAGGTCGGGACGGACCGGGGAGCGAAGAAGCGGGTGACGGGGGGACGCAGCGCGTCTTCCAGCAACGTGACCTCACGCGACGGCAGGACCGTGCCCACCCGCCGGCCGAAGTAGTCGGCGACGGAGCCGGGATCGTCGCAGGTGACGGGCAGTGCGCGCAGCGTGTCCCGCAGGGCCGTGAGGGCGCTGCTGCGCCGGGGCCGGTTGCGCAGCGCGCTGGCCCACAACTCGGCCATCTTGCCCAGCAGTTGTGCGTTCCATTCGGCCAGCACCGCGCAGATGGGGTGCCCGGTCCGCAGGTCACGGGCCGTCAGTACGGCCATCACGGCGTCGAGCGTCGCCTCTCTGACGCGGGGTTCCACCCTGCTCCTGTCCTGCACGCCCAGCCGGTAGACGAGGGCGTCCACGACCACACCCGCGTCCTCGCGGCACTCGGTGAGCAGGGCGAAGAGGTTCGCCAGGGCCACCGCCGCCTCGTCCGCGTCACGTCGGCCCTGTCGGATCAGATGCCAGAGCCACTTGACGGCGTCGTGGGGGAACCGCACGCCCAGCTGGCCGCTGAACGCCACCATCGCCGTCGACCGCAGCCCCGGGTTCTGGGACTCGGCCCAGCTCCGGGCCAGGGTGAGAGCCGTGGCGTCGAGGGTCTCGTCCAGACACATGCACCACAGGACGAGGGGAACGATGTGCCGGCCGTGCTGCCCCGCCGCGCCCCGCGCCCACGGGTCCAGGTAGTGCTCGGCGACCTCTTCGAAGTCGGGCCGGGCGAGCAGGGCCAGCCCCGAGGCGATCGACATCTGGAGCTCGCCGTCCGGCTGACGGCCGGCCAGGGAGGTGAGCCAGTCACGCACCCCGTTCCAGTACGAGGTGGAGTAGTTCTCGCACAGCTCTTCCAGCACCCACTGGCGGTACTGGTGATCGGGGAAGACCAGGACGGTCCTGGTGACGGATCCGTGCCGCTGCTCCTGGGTCACGACGAGATCGTTCTGCGTCAGGGACCGGCGGCGGTCGGTGACGGGCGGCCGAGGCAGGGCCGGGAGAAGTTCGGTGCCGCTCGGGCCCGTTGCTGCTTCCGGACCCGCGCCGTCCGAGGCGACTGCCCATGCGCCCGGCGTCGGGGACGGCGGCTGCGGGAACGCGCCGGCCAGAAGCGGCTCCAGTTGCTCCTGGTAGGTCTCGAAGGCGCGACGCGATGCTCCGGGCGTGAAGGCCGCCGTCGTGATCTCGGCGATCTCCTGCAACGTGCGTTCCTTGGCGAACCAGTCACGCACCGGCTGGGCGGCGCCGTCGCCGATCCGCCGCCAGACCTGGCCGGGTTCCGAGCCTTCGATGATCTGCTCCGCCGCTTCGGCGACCTCCCCCA
Source organism: Streptomyces sp. NPDC057623 (assembly GCF_042800355.1). Classification (NCBI taxonomy): domain Bacteria; kingdom Bacillati; phylum Actinomycetota; class Actinomycetes; order Kitasatosporales; family Streptomycetaceae; genus Streptomyces; species Streptomyces sp. NPDC057623. The sequence goes on along the minus strand of NZ_JBHVGZ010000004.1, from coordinate 19,155 downwards.
CGCGGCACCCCGGCGGCAGGGCCCCGGTGGCCTCCCTGACGATCTCCGCGCCGCAGCCCGCCCGGCGCAGCCTCGTGCGCAGCACCTCCGCCGGCTCCGGCGGACGCCAGCGCACATGACGTACGGACTCGGGCGTCTCCCCCACGGCTTCGTGCACGGTGGTGACGACCAGGTGCGCCCCCTTGTCCCGCAACCGGTCCCGTACCCGCCGCCAGTCGAAGTCCTCCGTGCCGGTCGCGGCCTCGTTGATCCGGTCCAGCAGGACATAGCCGAATCCCCGGGTGAAGGCACGCTCGGCCAACTGACGTATCTCCTGATCCGGGGTGATCACCACGAAGGAGCGATTCCCGGTGATCCCGGCGAGGAGGGCGATCGCGCCCGAGCGTTTCCCGGTTCCCGTAGGCCCGACGAGGACCACCACTCCGTCGCGTTCCAGTGCCTGCGCCGCTTCACGGAAACAGTCCGGCTCGACGTACGGATCGAGGCACGCCTCGACCTCGTGGTCGTCGATCCACCCCGTCGCGGCGCCGTGTCCGCCCGCCGTGACCGGCCGGCCGATGCCGAAGTGGGGCTGCGAGGCGTTGACCGGGCCGAAGAAGAAGTTCTTGACGTTGTTGTGCTGCGCGGACCCCGGCTCCGGTTCCGTGTGCGGTCGGTCGGCGTCGGCGCGGGGTCCCGCCGTCTTCCCCGAGGCCGGTACGAGACCCGTGTGTCTCGCACCCCGTCGGCGCTGTTCCTCGTCCATACCTGAGACGTCGCTCGCAGTCAGTTGGAGATTCCGAAGTGGGCGCCGTCGGCGTGCACGGGTCCGTGGAAGTGGTGGATTACCGTCGCCTCCCGTGGTGCCGGGGGCGACGGCTTCGGCCCCTGCCGGTCCGCCGGGGCGCTCGCGGCCCGGCCGGGCCCCGCGGCCGCGCACCCGGCCAGATCCAGCTGCCACACGTCGGCGCCCGGCACCCGGATCCAGGCCCGGCCCCGGTGCTCCTTCTCCTCGATCAGCACTTCCCGGAACTCGTCGGCGCGCAGGGTGGTGTACGCCTCTCGCACCACGTCGTTGAAGATCCCGGCCGAGATTCCCACCGCCAGACAGGCGTCCGGCGCCGCGGTGAGAGCCGCGCGCAGGGCCACGCTGTCGCAGATGCGGCCGAGTTCGACGGGTGCCGGGCCCACGAAGCCGTTGGGGCCCGGTGACGCCGAGCCGAAGTGCGCCGCCGCCCTGAGCCTGAGCCAGGCCGCCCGTTCCCGACCGTGGTTGAAGCTCCGCAGACCGGCGTCCAGGGTGCGCATGAACGGGTCGACGAGAGCGGGCTCCGACGCGCCTTTCGGCAGGGCGGCGAACAGCGAGTCCCCGCCCTGCTGGGTCTGCCACCGTTCCCAGTGGAGCCCGGCCGCGTCGGCCGCCTCCTCCAGCAGACGCTGGATGGCCTCCTGGAACTGATGCTGTGTCAGCGCGTCTGCGGCTCCGTACCTCTTCGCGTCCACCAACAGCAGCAGTCTGCGCTCGAAGGCCCGCGTGCCACTCGGTCCGCCCGCACCGTTGTCCGCCATCACGCCCCTCACGTACGTGCCCAGGGAGGGCAAGGATGCCGCACCCGTCAACCCGGCGACTCCACAACCGAGTTACTACTCAAACGTAGGATTTGTTCGACAATGTTCGCCGTCTCACTCACGGCGAGCCGGCGCCCGCTCTCCTCCCGAAGCGGACGCCGGTGTACCAGTCGTACACGCCTCGCTCCGCGCACAACCCATGGAAATACGGGATGTGGAAGTTCGCGGAACCCACGAAAGTGACTGGTTCGGTCGGCCGGCTCGGCGGCTACTGGAGGGGCCACGCTCCGTGTGCCGAACGAGGAGGTCCCGATGACACCGCCCGACACCGCCGCCACGGCCCCCGACGGCCGTTCCGGGCCCCGCATGTTCACCGCGCTCCAGACGACCCACCAGCACGCGGACTCGAAAGCCGGCGTACTCGCGGCGGCACAGGCCGCGCTGGTGGGCACGGCGGACGCGTGGAGCCGCCGCGCGCTGTGGGCCTGGGACAACGGTGGCGCGACCGGCGCGCTCGCCGGTGCGCTGCTGGCCCTGTTCGTCTGCGGTCTCGTCGGCGGAGCCGTCTGCCTGGCCGCGACGCTGCGGCCGCGCGTGATGCGGCCGCGGTCCGCCAATCGCTACAGCTTCGTCCACCTCGCCTCGGGTCCGGGCCTCACGCCTGGCGGTGACCCGAGCACCGACGACACGGCGGACCGGCGGGAGTTGGCGCAGACACTCCACTTCCTCGCCCGGGTCGCCGTACGCAAGTACCGGTGCCTCACCGGCGCGGTGGTCTGCACCGCGGTGATGGCTGTGAGCGCGGGACTGGCGGTGGCCCTGCGGCCGCTGCTGATGTGACGGAAGCCGGGGCGCGGCCTGCCGACCGTGTCACCCCTCTGCGCGACGAACGGCTAGGGCAGCTCGTCCGCCAGGTCCGCCAGCCGCCGCAGCCGGGGCAGGTCGCGGATCGTGGTGGAGCGGTAGCCGGTGACGAGCAGGCCCTCGTCCCGGAGTTCGCGCAGCCCCTTGTGGATCGTCGTCTCGGCGGCGCCGATGAAGGCGGCCAGCTCCGGCTGCGTCAAACGACAGCCGATCACGACTCCGTCGTCCCCGGAACTCCCGTACGCGGTGGCCAGCTCCGCCAGAAGCCGAGCCAGCCGAACCTTCGCCGGATAGCCCCGGAAGTCCAGCCGGCGGCGGTTGGCCCAGCGCAACCGGTAGGAGACGATCCTGGTCAGCGCCATGGACACCTCCGGGCGGCGCATCAGGAACTCGTGCAGGACGCCGGGCTGGAGGACCCTGGCCGTCATCGGACCGCAGGCGGTCACGGTCGCGGACCGCGGTGCCCCGTCCATCGCCGCCATCTCCCCCAGGGTGTCGCCGCCGACCCGCACCGCGAGCAGCGAGCTCTCGCCGTTCTCCACCGTCGCCGTGACCTTGGCCAGGCCGGAGAGCAGGAGCAGGATGTGCCGGTCCCGAGCCCCTTCGCTCAGCAGCACCGAACCCTGGTCGTAACGGGTCTTCGTGCCCAGCGCGAGCAGTTCCCGCCGCACCGGGAGGGGCAGTGTGCCCAGCAGACTGCGCGTGGGCCACTCGTCGGCTCCCGCCGCTGTCATCGCGTCTCCTCCCGCCCGCCGTGCTTCGCTCCGGGCACCATCCTGGCACCGCGCCGTCACAAGAGCGACGCCTGCGCCCGCCGGTTCGGGGTGCCCGCACGGGTGTCGGCCACGAGCGGCAACCCGATCACGAACTCCGTACGGCCCGGCTCGCTCTCCACGTCGACACGGCCGCCGTGCGCGGAGACGATCGCCGCCGCGATGGCGAGGCCGAGACCGGATCCGCCGTCGCGCGGGCCGCTGCGGGCGCGGGAGGTGTCGGCGCGGGTGAAGCGGTCGAAGACCTTGGGGAGGAGGCCGGACGGGATGCCGGGGCCGTCGTCCCGTACCCGGATCACACACTGTTCGGGGCCGGCCTCGACGGAGGCGACGACCGTCGTGCCCGGCGGGGTGTGCGTCCGCGCGTTGCCCAGCAGGTTGGCCACCACCTGATGCAGCCGGGCCTCGTCACCGAGGACCAGCGGCACGGCGTCCAGGCGGAGTTCGAGCTGCCAGTCGTGCCCGTCCCCGGCGGCCCGCGCGTCCCACACCGCCTGAGCGACCAGTGCCGCGAGGTCGACCTCGGTGGAGTGCAGCGGCCTGCCCTCGTCGAGCCGGGCCAGCAGGAGGAGGTCCTCGACCAGGCCGGTCATCCGGGCCGACTCGGCCAGGACGCGGCGCCAGGCGAGCACGGGCTCGATCCTGTCGGTGCCGCGGTTCATGAGTTCGGCGTAGCCGGAGATCGAGGCGAGGGGCGTGCGCAGTTCGTGGCTGGCGTCGGCGAGGAAGCGGCGCATGCGTTCCTCGGTGCGCTGACGGGCGGTGAGGGAGGACTCGAAGTGGTCGATCATCCGGTTGAGCGCGGCGCCGACCTGGCCGGCCTCGCTGGCGGGGTCGGTGTCCCGGGCCGGGACCCGGGTGAGGGCGGCGACCTCGCCCCGGTCGAGGGGCGCCCGGGAGACCTCGGCGGCGGTGGCGGCGACCCGCCCGAGGGGGCGCAGTTGGCGTCGTATGACGACCGTGCACACGCAGCCCGCCACGAGGAGGCCGGCCACCGCGACGGCGGCCTCGGCGACGACCAGGCCGCCGATCATGCGCTGGACATCGTCCATGGGCAGCCCGGTGAGGACCCGGATGCCGCCGCTCTCGACCGCGGTGACCCGGTAGGTGCCGAGGCCGGGGACGGTGCGGGTGTGCTGGGAGCCGTCGGGGGCGATTCCTGTCAGCGCGGTGATCTGCGGCGCGGTGAGGCGCCTCGGGGCCGCGTCCTGGGTGACGACCTCGGCGGCGGCGACCGTGCCGTCCGCGTCGAGGCGGGCGGCGAGCAGGCCGGCGGGGTGGCCGTTCTCGTTGAGGAAGCCGAGGTCGTCCTGGTTCTCCGGGTGGAGCGCGGCTCCGCCCAGGCTGCGCGCGGCGGCGTTGGCGACCCGGCCGTCCAGGTCGCTCATCAGATAGGCGCGTTGAACGAAGGCGGTGGTGAGCGCCATCGCGGCGCAGACGAGGATGAGGGTGGCGGTGACGAAGACGAGCAGGCGGGTCCGCATCGAGCGGGCGCGCGGCCTCGCCCATGGCAGACGGGCCGTCGTCTCAACGGCGGTCGGGGTGCTCATCTCCCGTCCTCCACCGGCCGGATGGCGTACCCGAGGCCGCGCACGGTGTGGATCAGCGGCGCCCGGCCCCTGTCGATCTTGCGGCGCAGGCTGGAGATGTAGACCTCGACGAGGTTTCCGCCGCCGTCGAAGGAGCCGCGCCAGACGTGGTCGAGGATCTGGGCCTTGCTGAGGACCTGCCGGGGGTGGCCCATCAGCAGGCTGAGCAGGTCGAACTCCTTGGCGGTGAGCCGCACCGGTACGCCCGCGCGGTGCACCTCGCGGGTCTCCTCGGTCAGCACGAGGTCACCGAGGGCGCGTTCGCGGACGTCGGTCCGGGCCTGCCCCGCCGCGGCCCGGCGCAGCAGTCCGCGCAGCCGCAGGACGACCTCCTCCAGGGAGGACGGCTTGGTGACGTAGTCGTCGGCGCCGGCTTCCAGGCCGTCGAGCCGGTGCTCCAGGGCGTCGCGGGCGGTGAGCATGAGCACGGGCAGCTTCGGGTTCTCGAACCTCAGCCGGCGCAGCACCTGGAGGCCGTCCAGGTCGGGCAGCATCCCGTCGAGCACCACGGCGTGCGGCGCGCACCCGCGCGCCAGTTCCAGGGCACTGTGCCCGTCCAGCGCCGGGCAGGCTTGCCAGCCCGCCTCCTCCACGGCCACGGAGAGCACGTCGGTGAGCGCGGGCTCGTCGTCGACGACGAGCACACGGACGCGTCCGGTTCGAAGCCCGGCGGTGGCGGTCATGTCCCGATCCTGTCCGCGTCCGCTGAGGGAAACCTGTGTTCCACCTGAGGGTGGGTGATGACCTGGGGTTTCCCGGGCGCCAGGGGCATGGCGGAGGGCCGCACCCCCGGCACCGGGGATGCGGCCCTCGACCGCTGTGCCATACCGCTTACTTGCGGATCAGGCTGCGCAGCACGTACTGCATGATGCCGCCGTTGCGGTAGTAGTCGGCCTCACCGGGGGTGTCGATGCGGACGACCGCGTCGAACTCGACGCCCGTGTCGGTGGTGACCTTGACCGTGCTCGGCGTGGTGCCGTTGTTGAGCTCCTCCACGCCCGCGATGGAGAAGGTCTCCTCGCCGGTCAGGCCGAGCGAGTCGGCCGTCTGGCCGGCCGGGAACTGGAGCGGCAGGACGCCCATGCCGATGAGGTTCGAGCGGTGGATGCGCTCGTACGACTCGGTGATGACGGCCTTGACGCCGAGCAGGGCCGTGCCCTTGGCCGCCCAGTCGCGGGACGAGCCGGAGCCGTACTCCTTGCCGCCCAGGATGACCAGCGGGATGCCGGCGGCCTGGTAGTTCTGCGAGGCGTCGTAGATGAACGACACCGGCGCGTCGGCCTGAGTGAAGTCGCGGGTGTACCCGCCCTCGGTGCCCGGCGCGATCTGGTTGCGCAGGCGGATGTTGGCGAACGTGCCGCGGATCATGACCTCGTGGTTGCCTCGGCGCGAGCCGTAGGAGTTGAAGTCACGACGCTCCACACCGTGCTCGGTGAGGTACTTGCCGGCCGGGGTGTCGGCCTTGATGGCACCGGCGGGCGAGATGTGGTCGGTGGTGACCGAGTCGCCCAGCTTGGCCAGGACGCGGGCGCCCGCGATGTCGGAGACCGGGGTGGTCTCCATCGTCATGCCCTCGAAGTACGGGGGCTTGCGGACGTACGTCGACTGCGGGTCCCACTCGAAGGTGTCGCCGGTCGGGATCGACAGCGCCTGCCACTGGGCGTCGCCGGCGAAGACGTCCTGGTAGGACTTGCTGAACATGTCCTCGCCGATGGCGTTGGCCACGACGTCGTTGACCTCGGCCTCGGAGGGCCAGATGTCCTTCAGGAAGACCGGGTTGCCGTCCTGGTCGGCGCCCAGGGCGTCCCGCGTGATGTCCACCTTCATGGAGCCCGCGAGGGCGTACGCGACGACCAGCGGCGGGGAGGCCAGGTAGTTCATCTTGACGTCGGGGTTGATACGGCCCTCGAAGTTACGGTTGCCGGAGAGCACCGAGGTGACCGCGAGGTCGTGGTCGTTGACGGCCTTGGAGACCTCCTCCGGCAGCGGGCCGGAGTTGCCGATGCAGGTGGTGCAGCCGTAGCCGACGAGGTTGAAGCCGACCTTGTCCAGGTACGGCGTCAGACCGGCCTTGTCGAAGTAGTCGGTGACGACCTTCGAACCCGGGGCGAGGGTGGTCTTGACCCACGGCTTGCGGGTCAGGCCCTTCTCCACGGCCTTCTTCGCGACGAGCGCGGCGGCGACCATGACGTACGGGTTCGAGGTGTTGGTGCAGGAGGTGATGGCCGCGACCGTCACCGCACCGTGGTCGATCTCGTAGGTCGAGCCGTCGGGGGCGGTCACGGTGACCGGGTTGGACGGGGCGCCGTTCGGGGCGACGGCCGGGGCGTCGGACGCCGGGAAGGACTCCTGGCCGGCCTCGTCCACGGTGTCGACGTAATTGAGGACGTCCGACTTGAACTGCTCGGCGGCGTTCGCGAGGACGATGCGGTCCTGCGGGCGCTTGGGGCCGGCGATGGAGGGGACGACCGTGGAGAGGTCGAGCTCCAGCTTCTCGGAGAAGTCCGGCTCGGCCTTCGGGTCCAGCCAGAGGCCCTGCTCCTTGGCGTACGCCTCGACGAGCGCGACCTGCTGCTCGGAGCGGCCGGTGAGCTTGAGGTAGTTCAGGGTCTCGCCGTCGATCGGGAAGATCGCGGCGGTGGAGCCGAACTCCGGCGACATGTTGCCGATGGTGGCGCGGTTGGCGAGGGAGGTGGCGGCCACGCCCTCGCCGTAGAACTCGACGAACTTGCCGACGACGCCGTGCTTGCGGAGCATCTCGGTGATGGTCAGCACGAGGTCGGTGGCGGTGGTGCCGGGCGTGAGCTCACCGGTGAGCTTGAAGCCGACGACGCGCGGGATGAGCATCGAGACCGGCTGGCCGAGCATCGCGGCCTCGGCCTCGATGCCGCCGACGCCCCAGCCGAGGACGCCGAGGCCGTTGACCATGGTGGTGTGCGAGTCGGTGCCGACCAGGGTGTCGGGGTAGGCCTGGCCGTTGCGCACCATGACCGTACGAGCGAGGTGCTCGATGTTGACCTGGTGGACGATGCCGGTGCCGGGGGGTACGACCTTGAAGTCGTCGAAGGCGGTCTGGCCCCAGCGCAGGAACTGGTAGCGCTCGCGGTTGCGGCCGTACTCCAGCTCGACGTTCTGCGCGAAGGCCTCGTTGGTGCCGAACTTGTCGGCGATGACGGAGTGGTCGATGACCATCTCGGCCGGGGAGAGCGGGTTGACCTTCGCCGGGTCACCGCCGAGCGCCTTCACGGCCTCACGCATGGTCGCGAGGTCCACCACACACGGCACGCCGGTGAAGTCCTGCATGATCACGCGGGCCGGCGTGAACTGGATCTCCTGCGACGGCTGGGCCTGGGAGTCCCAGCTGCCGAGGGCGCGGATGTGGTCGGCGGTGATGTTCGCGCCGTCCTCGGTGCGGAGGAGGTTCTCCAGCAGCACCTTCAGGCTGTAGGGGAGGCGCGCGGCGCCCTCGACCTTGTCCAGCCGGAAGATCTCGTACGACTCGTCGCCCACGCTCAGCGTGCTGCGGGCGTCGAAGCTGTTCGCCGACACGACAGTCTCCTTCATTTCTGTGCGCTTACCACCGCATCCTGCCGCCACACCGTCTTGGCCGATCCGCTAAGGTAAGGCTAAGTTAGGTATGCCTTACCGCCAGACCGGCGACAGCGGGCGACCGCGGTACGCCTCGGCAGATATCTCGATGTCGAGATAACTCTAGTACATGGGGCCCGGATGGTCATGTCCCGGGGCTTCGACATGCCCCCTTTGCATGACCATGCGTCTTGATGCATACTCTTCCTATGTCCAAGGTCCTCACCTCCCTGCCCACCGGCGAGCGCGTCGGCATCGCCTTCTCGGGCGGTCTCGACACCTCTGTCGCGGTCGCCTGGATGCGCGACAAGGGCGCCGTCCCGTGCACCTACACCGCCGACATCGGCCAGTACGACGAGCCCGACATCGCCTCGGTGCCCGGCCGTGCCCACGCCTACGGCGCCGAGATCGCGCGCCTGGTCGACTGCCGTGCGGCACTGGTCGAGGAGGGCCTGGCCGCGCTGACGTGCGGCGCGTTCCACATCCGTTCGGGCGGGCGCGCCTACTTCAACACCACCCCGCTGGGCCGCGCCGTCACCGGCACGCTGCTGGTGCGGGCGATGCTGGAGGACGACGTCCAGATCTGGGGCGACGGCTCGACCTACAAGGGCAACGACATCGAGCGGTTCTACCGCTACGGCCTGCTCGCCAACCCGCACCTCAGGATCTACAAGCCCTGGCTGGACGCGGCGTTCGTGACCGAGCTCGGCGGCCGCAAGGAGATGTCCGAGTGGCTGGTCGCCCACAACCTGCCCTACCGGGACTCCACGGAGAAGGCGTACTCCACCGACGCCAACATCTGGGGCGCCACGCACGAGGCGAAGACCCTGGAGCACCTGGACACCGGCCTCGAGACCGTCGAGCCGATCATGGGCGTCAAGTTCTGGGACCCGTCGGTCGAGATCGCCACCGAGGACGTGACGATCGGCTTCGAGCAGGGCCGCCCGGTCACGATCAACGGCAAGGAGTTCGCCTCCGCCGTGGACCTGGTGCTGGAGGCCAACGCCATCGGCGGCCGGCACGGCCTGGGCATGTCCGACCAGATCGAGAACCGGATCATCGAGGCCAAGAGCCGCGGCATCTACGAAGCGCCCGGCATGGCCCTGCTGCACATCGCGTACGAGCGCCTGGTCAACGCGATCCACAACGAGGACACCCTCGCCCAGTACCACAACGAGGGCCGGCGTCTCGGTCGCCTCATGTACGAGGGCCGCTGGCTGGACCCGCAGGCCCTGATGATCCGCGAGTCGCTCCAGCGCTGGGTCGGCGCCGCGATCACCGGTGAGGTGACGCTGCGCCTGCGGCGCGGTGAGGACTACTCGATCCTCGACACCACCGGCCCGGCGTTCAGCTACCACCCGGACAAGCTCTCCATGGAGCGCACCGAGGACTCCGCCTTCGGCCCGGTGGACCGGATCGGCCAGCTCACCATGCGCAACCTCGACATCGCCGACTCGCGCGCCAAGCTGGAGCAGTACGTCGGCCTCGGCCTGATCGGCACCGGCAGCCCCACCGTCGGCGCCTCCCAGGCCGCCGCCACCGGGCTCATCGGCACCATGCCGGAGCTGCCGCAGGGCGGCGCCGAGGCCATCGCCTCCCGCGGCGAGGTCTCCGAGGAGGACGCGCTGCTGGACCGCGCGGCGATGGAGTCCGGCACGGACTGACCGACCGGACAGGGGACGGACCACCCGAAGGGGCGGGGTGGGGAAGCCAACATGTGGAAAGGCCCCTCCGTTTTTCTAGTCCGCCCTCAGTTGCCCAGCTCGGGGCGAACAGAGAGGAACTCACAC
>NZ_JBHVGZ010000004.1:0-8993 GCF_042800355.1 Streptomyces sp. NPDC057623 | reverse complement strand
GCGTCGAGCCGGCCCTTCCGTCTTTCCGGCATGCCATCAGTTCGCCGAGTCGGGGTAACCGAGAGAGACGTACCCCCACCTCGGAGGGAGGCATCCATGCCCCTCACGTTCCGCAAGAGTTTCCGGATCCTGCCCGGAGTGCGGCTGAACATCAACCGGCGCTCCTGGTCCATCACCACCGGCGGCAGGCACGGGCCCCGGCGCACACACAGCAGTACAGGACGTCGTACGACATCAGTGGATTTGCCCGGACCTTTCGGGTGGCGTCGCACTCGTACCGCCAGGCGACGTTGACGGTCCATCACCCGAACGGCCCCCCTTGGAAGGTGCCATCTCATATCTGAGATAGCCTCAACCTCATGGCAGACGACTACCTCGTACGCATCGGCAAGCTCATCCGTGACGCCCGGCAACACCGTGGCTGGACACAGACGCAGCTCGCCGAGGCGCTCGGCACCTCACAGAGCGCCGTCAACCGCATCGAGCGCGGCAACCAGAACATCAGCCTTGAGATGATCGCCCGAATCGGTGAAGCCCTGGACAGCGAGATCGTGTCCCTCGGCTACGCCGGTCCGATGCATCTGCGGGTTGTCGGCGGACGTCGGCTGTCCGGTTCCATCGACGTCAAGACCAGCAAGAACGCCTGCGTGGCCCTGCTGTGCGCCTCGCTGCTCAACAAGGGGCGCACAGTGCTGCGCCGGGTCGCCCGTATCGAGGAGGTATACCGTCTCCTGGAGGTGCTCAACTCCATCGGCGTGCGCACCCGTTGGATCAACGACGGAGTCGACCTGGAGATCGCGCCGCCGGCCGAGCTGAACATGGCGGCGATCGACGCCGAGGCCGCCGTACGCACCCGGTCCATCATCATGTTCCTCGGCCCGCTGCTGCACCGCATGGACCACTTCAAGCTGCCGTACGCCGGCGGCTGCGACCTCGGCACGCGGACCATCGAGCCGCACATGATCGCCCTGCGCCGCTTCGGTCTGGACGTCGCGGCGACCGAGGGCCAGTACCATGCCGTAGTCGACCGTGCCGTACGTCCCGACCGGCCGATCGTGCTGACCGAGCGCGGCGACACCGTGACCGAGAACGCGCTGCTGGCCGCCGCCCGGCACGACGGTGTCACGGTCATCCGCAACGCCTCCTCCAACTACATGGTCCAGGACCTCTGCTTCTTCCTGGAGGCGCTCGGCGTCCGGGTCGAGGGCATCGGCACCACCACACTCACCGTGCACGGCGTGCCGACCATCGACGCCGACGTGGACTACTCGCCGTCCGAGGACCCGGTCGAGGCGATGAGCCTGCTGGCCGCCGCCGTCGTCACCGAGTCCGAGCTGACGGTGTGCAGGGTGCCGATCGAGTTCCTGGAGATCGAGCTCGCGGTCCTGGAGGAGATGGGCCTCGACCACGACCGCACGCCCGAGTACTTCGCGGACAACGGCCGTACCCGCCTGGTCGACCTGACCGTCCGGCCCTCCAAGCTGGAGGCACCCATCGACAAGATCCACCCGATGCCGTTCCCCGGCCTGAACATCGACAACGTCCCCTTCTTCGCGGCCATCGCGGCCGCCGCGCAGGGCAAGACGCTGATCCACGACTGGGTCTACGACAACCGCGCGATCTACCTGACCGACCTCAACCGCCTCGGCGGCAGGCTCCAGTTGCTGGACCCGCACCGCGTCCTGGTGGAGGGCCCGACCCGCTGGCGCGCCGCCGAGATGATGTGCCCGCCGGCCCTGCGACCGGCCGTGGTGGTCCTGCTGGCGATGATGGCGGCGGAGGGCACGTCCGTGCTGCGGAACGTGTACGTCATCAACCGCGGTTACGAGGACCTCGCCGAGCGGCTGAACTCGATCGGGGCGCAGATCGAGATCTTCCGGGACATTTGATACGCGGAGGCCGCCACACCCCGCCTGACCTGTGATGAAGCGGGTCAGGAAGGGGTGCGGCGGCATCTCTGGGACTTCTCTGGGACTTTGGGCCCGCGGCGGGCTACGGGCCACGCTCCACGGGCTCTGCCGACCGGCCACGGCTACGCGAAGATCGCGTCGATGGCGGCACTGCCCCGTGCACCCGCGCGGGGCAGGAAGTGGGAGTACTTCCGCAGCGTGAACCCGGGATCGGAGTGCCCAAGCCAGCGTGCCAGGGAGACGATCGACTCGCCAGCCTCCAGTGCCCCGGTTTCGATAACCGGGGATTGCGTGTTATAAGCTGGAGGCGAAGCCCGGCTTGCCTTGACGCGACCTCGGGGGCCCATGCGGAAGCTCGGCGGTCCACGAGAGCGAGCTGGGTCATCCGGTCGGTCTGCGGCAGCAATCGGCCCGGCAAGTGCTCCTTCGCGTCGAACCCCTTGATCTCACCGGCCAGTTGGACCGGGTACCGCGAGGGGTCGAAGCGGGAGATCCGTGCGATGCCGCTGGTTCCCTTGCGGGTCGCCGCCCAGTAGGCGTCCGTGCCGAGGCCGTTGGGAGCGACCACGCCCAGTCCGGTGACTGCGACTTCGACAGCGCCTGTGTTCACGCGGTCCTCCGATCGGGGCGGGCCAGCACGATGGCACTCTGGAACCCGCCGAAGCCGCTGCCCACGGAGAGTACGGCGTCGGTCTTCCAGTCCCGTGCGGTCCGCGGCACATAGTCGAGGTCGCACTCGGGGTCGGGTGTGTGCAGGTTGGCGGTGGGGGGAACGACACCGTGCTCCATCGCCAGTGCGCTCGCTGCGATTTCGATCGAGCCGATGGCACCCAGCGAGTGGCCGACCATCGATTTGATGGAGCTGACGGGCACGGCATACGCGTGGTCGCCGAGGCTGCGCTTGAAGGCGGCTGTCTCGTGCCGGTCGTTCTGCTTGGTACCCGAGCCGTGCGCGTTGACGTAGTCGATGTCCTCGGGGTTGAGCCGGGCCTCGTCCAGGGCGATGCGGATGGCCTCGGCCATCTCACGGCCGTCGGGGCGCAGGCCGGTCATGTGGAAGGCGTTGCTGCGCGTCGCATACCCGGCGATCTCCGCGTACACATGAGCGCCTCGCCGCAGGGCACTGTCCAGTTCTTCCAGGACGAACACGGCCGATCCCTCGCCCAGGACGAACCCGTTGCGGGTGCCGTCGAACGGGCGCGAGGCGTGTTCCGGGTCCTCGTTGCGCGGTGTGGTCGCCTTGATCGCATCGAAGCAGGCCACGGTGATGGGCGAGATCGGGGCGTCGGCCGCTCCGGCCACCATGACGTCGGCGGAGCCCTCGCGGATCAGCTCAGTGGCGTAACCCACGGCGTCGAGGCCGGACGTGCACCCGGTGGAGACCACCGTCGCCGGGCCCTCGGCGCCGACGGCCCAGGCCACCTCGGCGGCGAAGGAGCTGGGCACCAGGTAGTTGTACAGGTGCGGGACCGCGTACTCGTGATCGACGAGATCGAGCCGCCCGCTGTCGCTGACGGTGCGATACTCCTGGTCGAGCCCCATGGTCGCGCCGACCGCGCTGCCGACGGTCACGCCGGTGCGGTGCGGGTCGAGAGAGGCGAACTCCAGGCCGCTGTCCGCCACCGCCTCCCGGGCAGTGACCACGGCAAACTGCGCGGCCCGGTCCATTCGCCGGATCTCCTGTGGGCTCAGGCCCAGCAGTTCGGCGTCGAAATCGGCCTCCGCGGCGACCTGGGAACGGAACGGGGACGGGTCGAAGAAGCTGATGCGCCGAGTGGCCGTGCGACCGTCGGACAGCAGGCTCCAGAAGTTCTTGCTGCCCACCCCGCCGGGCGCGGTGACACCGATGCCGGTGATCACGACGCGTCGGCTGTGCGCGCCGCTCACAGCGCGGTCCAGTGGTAGAACCGCTGGGCCATGGCGTCGGCGGGTGACCGCCAAGTGTCGGGATCGTACGCAGCGATGAACGGTTTGAGGTCCTCGCTGATGCCGATGAACCGCTGGTCCGTCTTCGCCGCCTCGATCCGCTCGCCGCCGTCCTCGCTGTCGAAGTCCTGGAGGTGGAAGTACAGGCCGCGGTACGAGAAGAGCTGCCGGCGCCGGGTGCCCATCCGGTGCGGCATGTCCGTGCCGTCGAACTCGGAGAAGAGGCGGGCGACGTCCTCGGCGGAACGGGGCTCCATCCGGGCCACGATCAAAGTGCTGTGCATGTGTCTCTCCTTGTCAGGACTGCTGGATCCGGGAAGGGCCGAACCAGCGCTCCAGTGCCATGGGCAGGGCGTGGTGGCTGCCCGGCGCGGCCCAGGCCACATGCCCGTCAGGGCGCACGAGGAATGCCGAGGTTCGGGACAGCGGGCTGCCCGCCGGGACACCGTGCGGCACCGCGGTGACCAGGTCCACGCGGTCCAGCCAGCCGACGGCACGTTCGCGGAGAACGGCGTTGTCCTCCAGGTCGAGCAGCAGGCCCCGCCCGGCGTGCAGCAGTTCGGTACTGCTGGTCTTGCGCCGTTCGCCCACCAGCTCCAGGTGCGGCATGCGCAGCCCCAGGAGCGGGTGGCTGCCCGGGCCGACGTCGTAGCGGATCTCCAAACCGCTCACCATGCCGGCGAGATGGCGGCTGACCTCCTCGTAGCGGATCAGCTCGGCCAGTACGTCGCGCAGCGGCTGGACCTCCGCACCACTGAGGAAGAGCAGGCCCTGCGCCTTGGTGTTCATCATCAGCCGCTCGCCGACCGCATGCCGCTCGCTGTGATAGCTGTCCAGCAGCGACTCGGAGGCGGTGCCGCGGAGCACGGCGGCCAGCTTCCAGCCCAGGTTGACGGCGTCCTGGATGCCGGTGTTCATCCCCTGCCCGCCGGCCGGCAGATGGATGTGCGCGGCGTCACCGGCCAGCAGCACTCGGCCTCGCCGGTATTCGGTGACGAGCCGGGTCGCGTCGCCGAACGCGCTGACCCACTCATGCTCGGCGTGCGAGATGTCGATGCCCGTGATCCGCTGCCAGGCCGCGGCCACTTCCGCGTACGAAGGGGGTTCGGTGCGTCGGCGGGGCGGGGTGCCGCGTTCGCAGACAATGATGCGGGTGACGCCGCGATCGCCGAGCGGGCCGCTCATCACCATGCCGCCGGGGTGGGTTTCGCCGATCAGCCGCGGCTTCAGGTCCACGCCCTTGATGTCCGCCAGGTACATCTCCATGGTTGCCGCGGTACCGGGGAAGTCGAAGCCGACCGCCTTGCGTACCGTGCTGCGACCGCCGTCGCATCCCACGAGGTAGGGAGCGGTCAACCGGATCTTCTCGTCTTCCGGGCCGCGGACCTCGGCCTCGACGTGGTCACCGTGGTCGTGCAGGGTGACGAGTTCGTGTCCACGCCGGATGTCCGCGCCCAGCTCACGCGCCCAGCCTTCGAGCATCGTCTCGGTGTCCGACTGCGGAACGGTCTTGGCCGCCTGGTGAACACTGTCCAGAACGCCGAAGTCGACCGGCAGACCCCCGAAATGACCGGCGTTGCTGGTGCCCATGTCACCGAGGCGGTGCAGCAGGCCGCGCTGGTCGAAGACCTCCATCGTGCGCGTGGTGAAACCCAGCCCACGTGACTCCCCGGTGCGTTCCGCCAAGCGGTCGAGCACGATGACGTCGACCCCTGCGAGCCGCAGTTCCCCGGCGAGCATGAGTCCAGTGGGCCCTGCGCCGGCGACGATGACTGAAGCATCCATATGCGTGTCCTCCGGGGTGCAAAGTGACTGAACGCAAATGTGGCGTACCGAGAATTTCCTCGGTACGCCACATTTGGCAATAACCGGCGGTGTCACCACCGGCGCATCGACATAGTGCTGTGGAAGCTAGTAATTAGCTTCTTCAGTCGCCCCGGAAACGTCAAGGTCCACCATGTCAGATGACCAACAGAATCACGTCAGGGAATTGTCAAGTTTGGTGCCGGGTATGACAGATGACGAGGTCACCGGCCAAAAGGCGGGGTGCCGCGCCGGAATCGATCCCGCGCGGCACCCGGACGGGACGGGGATTCTCAGACCTTGTACGGCTCGCGAGTCCTTGCCTCACGGAGCGCCCGCGCCCACCACGACAGCTGGCCGAGCAGAGTCTGGGCGGCCGCGGTGCAGCCCTCGGGGTCCCTGGGGAGCCCGGTCTCGTCGAACTGCGACCAGGCGCTGTGGAAACTGACGGTGTCGCGAATGGTGATCGCGTGCACTTCGGCGAAGACCACCCGGAGGTGTTCCACCGCGCGCAGCCCGCCGGAAAGGCCGCCATAGGAGACGAAACCGATCGGCTTGGCGTGCCACTGGGCGTTGTGCCAGTCAATCAGGGTCTTCACCGAGGCCGGGTAGCTGTGGTTGTATTCGGGAGTTACCACGACGAACGCGTCCGCATTTTCAAGACGCGGCGTGACCTTCCCCACCGCTTCCACCGTCTCCGGCGCGGGCGTCGCTCCGAACGCGGGCAGCACGCCGGGAAGATTCGCCTCCGCAAGGTCGATCACATCGACCTCGAAGGCGTCGTGCTGCTTCGCCTCCCCGGCGAACCAGTTGGCAACGGTCGGGCCGAAACGTCCTTCGCGCACGCTGCCGATGATGACGGCGAGTCGGACGGGAGCATCAGACATGAGTTCTCCTTTGGGTTCGGACAGCGGTGACGGCCGGTCGAGCCGTGCCGCGGAAGGGATTCATTTCTCGTCGACGCGAGCTTGATCGCCGCGTGGGGCGGCAGCGCTGTTCTCCTGCTCCTCCGCCCCCCGCAGCGGAACTTCCCTGACGAAGCACGAGGCGGCGAACGCGACCAGCGCCGCCGCCGCGCCGAGCAGGAACGCCTGGTGCGTGCCCGAGGCGACCGCGGACTCGTAGGCACTGCGGATGTCCTGCGGAAGACGGGACAGCGAGGCGGCGTCCAGCCGCATGTTCTCGCCGGCCGCCGAGGAGAGCTCGGGTCCGCGTCCCGCCATGGAGTCCTGCACCTGCCGGGTGAACAGCGCACCCATGATCGCCACACCGATCGACCCGCCGATGGTGCGCGACAGGGTCGCCGTGGACGACGCGACACCGAGGTCCTTCTTCTCCACGCTCTCCAGGGCGACGAGCATCACGCTCTGCATCAGCAGACCCATCCCCAGGCCGAGCACAGCCATGAAGACACCAGACGTGACGCGGGAGGTGCCGGTGTCCATCTGCGCCAGGAGGAAGGGTCCCAGGCAGACCAGGGCGCTGCCCACAACCAGGAAGATCTTGTACTTGCCCGTCTGTGTGGTCACCCGCCCCGCGATCACGTTGACCACCATCATCGAGCCGAAGACGGGGAACAACAGGAACCCGGAGTTGGTGGCGGAAGCGCCTTGCACCGTCTGCAGGAAGAGCGGAAGGAACGTCAGAGCGCCGAGCTGGACGAAGCCGAGGAGAAAGCCGACGGCGGTGATGAGGGAGAAGTTCGAGTTCCGGAACACCGCCAGCGGCAGCACCGGTTCGGCGGCCCGGCGCTCGACGAGCACGAACAGCACGCCACCCACAAGGACCAGGGCACCGAGTCCCAGGATCTGCACCGATCCCCAGGAGTACTGGCCACCGCCCCAGGTGGTCATGAGCACCAGGGAACTGATGGACGCGGCCAGCAGGATCGCGCCCAGGTAGTCGATCCGCGCCTGCGCCCGCTTCTTCGGTAGCCGCAGGACGGCGATGACCATGCAGATGGCGACGCCGCCCAGGGGAAGGTTGATGTAAAAGCACCAGCGCCAGCCGAGGTGGTCGGTGATCAGGCCACCGGCCAGAGGGCCGGCGACCATGGCGAGCCCCATCACCGCCGACATCATGCCCTGGTACTTGCCCCGCTCACGGCCGGGGACGATGTCCCCGATGATCGCGAACGCTCCGACCATCAGTCCCCCGGCGCCCAGACCCTGCACGGCCCGGAAGGCGATGAGCTGTTCCATGGTCTGCGAAGCGCCGGCGAGTGCAGATCCGAGGAGGAAGACGCCGATCGCGGCCAGGAACACGGCCTTGCGGCCGTACATGTCCCCGAGCTTGCCCCAGATGGGCGTGGCGGCCGCGGTGGCGAGGGCGTAGGCCGTGACCACCCAGGAGAGATGGTCGAGGCCGTCGAGCTCGCCGACGATGGTCGGCATCGCTGCGCCGAGGATCAGATTGTCCAGCGTGGCGAGCAACATGGCGATGAGCAGGGCGACGAGCGAGACCCGCAGGCCACGGGGCTGTTGGCTCGACGACGATGTTCCGGATTCGGCTAATTCGTACTGCATGGTCTCCACAT
Organism: Streptomyces sp. NPDC057623; assembly: GCF_042800355.1. NCBI lineage: Bacteria > Bacillati > Actinomycetota > Actinomycetes > Kitasatosporales > Streptomycetaceae > Streptomyces > Streptomyces sp. NPDC057623. Next base: position 818 of record NZ_JBHVGZ010000004.1, on the reverse strand, counting down.
GTCTCCGCGAGTGTGCCGCACCCCTGGAACAGGTACTTACTTGCCGGGCGGCAAGCTACACTGGAGAGTACAGACGGCACTTACCGCCCGTCAAGTAAGCATCCGGAGGCGCGATCATGACAACGCCCAAGTCCACCCGCCAGAAGATTCAGGAAGTCGCCCTCGAACTCTTCGTCGAGCAGGGCTATGAGAAGACTTCACTCCGCGGGATCGCCGAGAGACTGAATGTGACAAAACCAGCCATTTACTACCATTTCCAGACGAAGGAGGCCATTCTCATCAGCCTCTTCCAGGATCTGGGGCAGCCGCTGGCGGAGATCATCGCTTGGGCGCAGGAACAGCCCCGCACTCTGGAGACGAAGAAGGAACTGCTCACCCGGTACAGCATCGCCCTGCACAACGCGGCACCACTCTTCCGGTTCATGCAGGAGAACCAGGCCACGGTGCGACAGCTCAGTGTCGGTCAGGATTTCAAGGACCGGGTCGGCGCCATGGCGGGCCTGATCAAGGAGCCGGGTGCCCCGCTCGCGGACCAGGTCCGCTGCATCAGCGCGCTGTTCACCGTCCATTTCGGCACCTTCGCGATGCAGGAACTGGACGGCGATCCCGAGGACAAGCGCCAGGAGTTGCTCGATGTCGCCATCGAGCTGGTCTCGACGGTGCACTCGGGGGCAGTGTGAGCCAGATCGTCCCGGTACGGCTCCGATGACGGAGCCGACTGCTGCGGGGTCCGGCGTCCCTCTCCCGGGGAACACCCGAGACCCCCACACCCATACCAACATCCCCCACCGAGGGACGGCTCGAGGGGGCCTACGCAA
>NZ_JBHVGZ010000003.1:327482-338798 GCF_042800355.1 Streptomyces sp. NPDC057623 | reverse complement strand
ACGCGGCCCCGACCCACGAACACCCGCCCCCGCGCTCCACGAGCCCCCACCGAACAGCAACAGGCGCCGCAGGCATCCACCCCCGAACCCGCACCCGAACCCGCACCCTGGAACCGAACAGATTCCCCCGGCGTATTCATGGACAGGGGGCTCGTGCACAGCGCGTTTCGGTATGCCGGAATTTCCGGATCCGCGCTGCGATCCGATCAAGATCCAGCGAAGGCCGGTGCGGATGTCAGTCCCGGCAGCGATACTTGCGGCGACGGATGACCACGGGGGAGGTCAACAGTGACACAGACGCCGAAGACCAGCGCACCCACCATGCCATCCGTTCCACCACAGCCCGTACCCACCACCCACACCCGCCCGGCTCCCCCCGCCCCACCCCCCACGGAACCCCGCCGCACCGCCTTCGCCGAGGGCCTAGACCAGCTTCGCGCCGCCGCCACCACCGAACCCGGCCGCCTCCGCATCATCGGCGCCCTCCTCGCCGCCCTGGTCGTCGCGTTCGGCGCCGTAACGGCCTGGCAGATGACCGACAGATCCTCCGCCGCGGACGACGTGGTCAACCGCAGCCAGCCCCTCAGCTCCGACGCGGCCGACATCTACCGCTCCCTGGCCGACGCCAACACCGCCGCTGCCAGCGGCTACCTGGCCGGCCTCCAGGAAAAGTCGGCCATGCGCGAGGGATACGAGAAGGACATCCGGACGGCCGCCGCCAAGCTCGTCAAGGCCGCCGCCAACTCCGAACCGGGCTCCACCTCGGCGAAGACCATCGCGGACCTGAGCAGGCTGCTCCCGGAGTACAAGGGACTCGTCGAGACGGCCAGAGCCAACAACCGCCAGGGCTACCCCGTCGGCGGCGCCTACCTGCGCGCGGCGAACGAGATGATGCAGCAGAACATGCTGCCCAAGGCGGAGAAGCTCTACCAGACGGAGAACCAGCGCCTGCGCGACGACTACGCGGACGCGAAGTCCTTCCCCTGGGCAGCCGCCGGCCTCGGCATCGTCGTCCTGGCCGCCCTGGCCTGGGCCCAGCACCGCAACTACCAGCGCACGAACAGGGTCCTGAACCACGGCCTGGTCACCGCCACGGCCGCCTCCGTGGTGGTCCTGCTCTGGCTCACCGTCTCCCACACCGTCGCGCGCGCGGGCCTGAACGACTCCTACGACCACGGCGTCCGCTCCCTGGACGTACTGCACCAGGCCCGCATCGCCTCCCTGACCGCCCGCAGCGACGAGAACCTGACCCTGGTCCGCCGCGGCGCGGACACGAAGACGCTCGCCGACGACAAGGTCGTGGACGCGTACGAGTGGGGCTACGACCAGCAGATCGACCAGCTGGGCAAGGCCCTGGACCGAGCGGCGGACCTCGCGGACGACTCGACGGGCAAGAAGCCCGTCCAGGACGCGAACGGCTTCATGAAGGTCTGGAAGGACCGGCACGGCATCGCCCGCGACGACAACAACTCCGGCAACTACCAGGCGGCCCGCGACCGTGTGATCGGCGCCACGAAGGAGCCGACGAGCGTGTGCTTCGACAATGTGGACAAGGCCCTGGCGACAGCACTCACGCACGAGCAGAACGAGTTCAAGCAGGCCGCGAACGACGGCCGCGGCTCGCTGACCGGCCTCCCGACCGGCGCCGCGGTCCTCGCGGTCCTGGGCGCGGCCGGCGCGGTCCTCGGCATCGGCCGCAGGCTGTCGGAGTACCGGTGAGAGGGGGCATGACGATGAACGCACGCGAAACGACGACCTCGCACAAGACGACGCGCGCACGCGATCACTCGACCCGCCTCCGCGGCGCAGCCGGCCCATGGCGGCGTCTGCGGGCCGGCCTGCGCGGCTGGGGCGGCGTGGGCGCGATGGCGACCGTCTGCGCCCTGGCGGTGGCCTTCGCGCTGCTGCTGCCCCACACCCAGTCGGCTGGCCCCGCCGCCGGCACGGCCACCGCGAGCCAGGGCGTCGCCAAGGTTGTCCGGGCGAAGGCGGAGGACTGCGAGAACCCGCAGGACCAGAGCCTCTCCCCGTCCGGCGGCGGCGACACCCCGACCGTCGACGCCATCAGGGCCCGCAAGGACCGCCGTCTGATCGTCGGCGTCGACACCAACAGCTACCGCTGGGGTTACCTCGACCCGAACAACCCCTCCGGCGAGCTGGAGGGGTTCGACATCGACCTGGTCCACCGCATCGCCCAGGACATACTCGGCGACCGCGACGCGGTGCAGTTCAAGGCCATCCCGACCAGCCGCCGTATCGAGGCGATCCAGAAGGGCGAGGTCGACATGGTGGTCCGCACCATGACGATCAACTGCAGCCGCATCAAGGAAGTCGCCTTCTCCGCACCGTACTTCGTCACCGGCCAGCAGGTCCTGGCCCCCAAGACCTCGACGATCACCGGCTACAACAAGACCCTGGCCGACAAGAAGGTGTGCTCGGCGCAGGGCTCCACCGCGTACGACAACCTGGAAGAGGGCAGGGAGAACGGCGACCTGCCCGGCTCCACCGACATCAGGACCACCGTCCCCAACCAGCTCGACTGCCTGGTGAAGTTGCAGCTCGGCGACGTCGACGCGGTCGTGACCGACGGCGCTCTCGCGGCCAGCCAGGCCGCGCAGGACCCGGCGGTGGAACTCAAGGGCGGCCTGTTCACGGACGAGTACTACGGCGTGGCGATGAAGCGGGGCTCCGACGATCTGGTACGCCAGGTCAACCGGACCCTGGAGAACTACATCGAGGACGGCGGTTGGAGGGACTCGTACGAGAAGTGGCTGCACCCGACCATGGATCAGGGCGACAAGAAGTCGGCGTCGGCCACCGCACCCGAAGCCCGGTACAAGTGACCTGCCGTCAACTGACGGAACCACGAGAGCAGCGAGAGGTGATCGATGGGCGTCACGGACCCCGCCGGGCCGGTGATGGACCGGGACGAGGTGGACCGTGCGCTGGCGCGGCTCGGCCAGGAGCACGAGGCGATCGAGACCTCGCTTCTCGCTCTCCAGGACCACGCGGGCCGCAGACTCCTGGAGGGCGCTGAGCTCACGGGCGTCACCAGGGAGCGCTGGACGACCGCGGAGGCGTCGATCACGCTGCTGTGGGCGTACTTCGACGCGTACACGGACGCGTTGCGCTCGGCCCGCGAGATCCGTTCGCGCCGCCGCTGGTCCAGCCGCGACGACCTGGTGGAGCTGACGGAACTGCTGCGCGGCGAGTCGGTGACCGTGGCGGGTTCGGCGTCCGCCACGGCCAACGCCCCGACGCTGCACGGCGGTTCGGGCAAGCTCAGCGAGCAGTTCACGCTCGTCACCCTGGTCGACCGGATGAACGAGCTGTACGCGACGTCGCTGGACATGGTCGTCGCCGCCGACGCGGTCTGGTCCGCGCTGCCCGCCCGTATCGATTTACTGGCCGCGGAACTCCAGCGCACCCGCCGGCTCGCGCACTCCGTCGGTGTCCGCCCGGGCGAGCACCCGGCGGGCGACGACCTGGAGCGCATCACGCGCACGCTCACCAACCTGCGCTCCCAGGTGGTGTCCGACCCGCTCGCGTACTGGGTTCCCACACAGGGCAGTTCGGCGCCGGGCGGCGGCCGGCCGGACACCACGGTCTACGACCGTGAGGCGCGCGCCCTGGAGGACGTACGCCGTGAGATCGACGCCGTGTTGACGGTCCGTCAGGATTCCGAGCAGCGGCTGGTCCGGCTGCGGGACGTGCTGTCCCGCGCGGACCGTACGCTCGCCGAGGCCCGCACCGCGCGCGGCGAGGTCCTGGCGAAGATCGCCGCCACCGAGGTGCCGGTCGTCAGCGGCCCGCCGACCGTGCTTCAGGAGCAGCTGGCGACGGCCGCCGAGTACCGCAGACACGCCCAGTGGCACCGCCTGTCACCGCTCCTGGAGTCCCTGGAGCAGAAGGCGGAGGACGAACTGCTGCGCGCCCGCGAGTCGTTGACCGCGGTCACCGCGCCCCTGGCGGTCCGCGCCGAGCTGCGCGGCCGCCTCGACGCGTACAAGGCCAAGGTGGCCCGGCACGGGCTCGCGGAGGACCCGTTCCTGATCGAGCGGTACGACGCGGCCCGGCGGATGCTGTGGAGCGCGCCCTGCGACCTGCGCGTCGCCGAGCAGGCGGTCCTGCGCTATCAGCACGCCGCCGCCGAACTACTCGGCGGCCCGCGCGTGCCGGGCCCGCGCGGGCCCGAGGATCGCGGCGGGCCGGGAGCATGAGGGACAGGGGGTGGTCGTCATGAGTCAGGCACAGCAGAGCTGCCAACGCCCGGACTGCGACGGGTCGTACGAGGACGTGGGCGGCGGCGAGTTGTACTGCGACACCTGCGGACTGGCCCCGGTCGTCTCGGCGACCGGCATGGTCGGCTCGCCGCCCACCGGGGTCACGGCCGGCGGCAAGGGCTCCCGCGGTTCGGGCAGTGCCAGTTCCCGCTCCACCGGCCGCGGCAGTTCCCGTACGTCGTCGCAGTCGTCGAAGTCCCGGCGCTCGGTGTCGGGACGGCTGTCACGCGCGCTGTCGGGCCGTTCCACGAGCCGCTCGGTGTCGGTGCGCAGCTCCGGCTCGACGTCCGGCTCCAGCGGCCGCGGCCGGCTCGGCGTCGGCCTGGTCCAGGTCCCGAACGTGCCGCGCCCCGACCCGCGCGCGATGGTGCTGGAGAACCCGGAGGTGCCCGAGCGCAAGCGGTTCTGCTCCCGCTCGGACTGCGGCGCGCCCGTCGGCCGGGCGCGCGGCGAGCGCCCGGGCCGTACGGAGGGGTTCTGCACCAAGTGCGGCCACCCGTACTCCTTCGTCCCGAAGCTGAAGGCCGGCGACATCGTGCACGGCCAGTACGAGGTCGTGGGCTGTCTGGCGCACGGCGGCCTCGGCTGGGTCTACCTCGCCGTGGACCGCGCGGTCTCCGACCGCTGGGTGGTGCTCAAGGGCCTGCTCGACACCGGCGACCAGGACGCGATGGCGGCGGCGATCTCCGAGCGGCGCTTCCTCGCGGAGATCGAGCACGCCAACATCGTGCGGATCTACAACTTCGTCGAGCACCTCGACCAGCGCACGGGCTCGCTCGACGGCTACATCGTCATGGAGTACGTCGGCGGCAAGTCGCTGAAGGAGATCGCCAACGGCCGCCGTTCGCCCGGCGGCAAGCGTGACCCGCTCCCCGTCGAGCAGGCGTGCGCGTACGGCATCGAGGCGCTGGAGGCCCTCGGCCACCTGCACAGCCGCAACCTCCTCTACTGCGACTTCAAGGTCGACAACGCCATCCAGACCGAGGACCAGCTCAAGCTGATCGACATGGGCGCGGTGCGCAGGATGGACGACGAGGAGTCGGCCATCTACGGCACGGTGGGCTACCAGGCGCCGGAGGTCGCCGACGTCGGCCCGTCGGTGGCGTCGGACCTCTACACGGTCGCGCGCACGCTCGCCGTCCTGACCTTCGACTTCCAGGGCTACACGAACGTCTACGTCGACTCCCTCCCCGACCCCGACAACATCGAGGTCTTCCGCCAGTACGAGTCCTTCTACCGCCTCCTGGTCCGCGCCACCGACCCCGACCCGGCCCGCCGCTTCGCCTCCGCCCAGGAGATGACGGAGCAGCTGACGGGCGTCCTGCGCGAGGTCGTCTCCCTGCAGACGGGGCGCGCGAGGCCGTCGCTCTCGACGCTGTTCGGCCCCGAAGTGCGGGTCACGGACACGGAGTTGTTCCCGAGGCTGGACGGAGAGGTGTCACGGTTGGGCGCGCGGGTCGTGGGCACCGGAAAGAAACCCGCCCTTTCCCCGGCCGCCCCGCCTGCCATCGCCGCCGGCAACGGCAATGTCGCGGCCCCCGGCATCGTGAGGGTCGTCAACGCCTCCGGCGCCGCCCTCGCCCTCCCGGTTCCGCATGTGGACCCCGCCGACCCCAACGCCGGTTTCCTCGCCGGTCTGATGACCACCGCGTCGGCCGAGCTGCTCGGTGCCCTGGCCGCCGCGCCGGCGCCGTCGACCGAGACCCGGCTCAGGCAGGTGCGGGCCTGGCTGGAGAACGGCGACACCGGCACCGCGCACGAGGCGCTGCTGAAGCTGGAGGACGAGCGGCCCGACGACTGGCGGGTCGTCTGGTACCGCGGCGTGGCCGCGCTGGTGACCGGCGACCACGAGGGCGCCGCGCTCGCCTTCGACGCGATCTACGACGCCTTCCCCGGCGAGCCCGCCCCCAAGCTGGCCCTCGGCCTGTGCGCGGAGGTGCTGGGCCAGTTGGACAACGCCGCCGAGTACTACCGACTCGTGTGGTCCACCGACCCCAGTTATGTGAGCACCGCCTTCGGCCTGGCCCGCGTCCAGCTCGCGACCGGCGACCGCGGCGGTGCCGTACGGACCCTGGAATCGGTCCCGGAAAGCTCCATCCACTACACGGCCGCCCGGGTGGCGGCCGTCCGCGCCCGGCTGCGTCAACGCACGGCGGCCGCCGCTGACGTACCGTTCCTGGACGACCTGACCGCCGCCGCGGGCCAGGTCGAGGCGCTGGACGCGTACGGTCTGGACCCGGCGCGCCGGGAGCAGTTGTCGGCGGAAGTCCTCGGCTGCGCGCTGGACTGGATACTCTCCGGTGGCCAGGGTTCCGCCCCTTCCGCCGCCGGAGGACGGACGCTGCTCGGCAGCGGCCTGGACGAGCGGGGACTGCGCTTCGGACTGGAGCGCTCGTACCGCACGCTGGCCCGGCTCGCTCGGGGCGGCGAGGAAAGGATCGACCTGGTGGAACGTGCCAACCGTTACCGCCCCCGGACGTGGGTGTAGTTGATGTCGCAGATGCCCCAGCTGTCCGCCTGCCCGAGCTGTGAATGGCCGCTCGAGTCGGGTGACCGTTTCTGCGGTGCGTGCGGATACGACCTGTCCGCCGTGCCCGTACGGCCGGACGACAACCCGACCATCGCCATGAACGGCGCGGCGCCGCCGCCCCCTGGTGTGCCCGGCATGGGCTGGCCCGTCGCTCCCGCGCCGGACGGCTCCGGCACCGCGGCGGCCGCCCATCTGCCGACGGACCTCCAGGGCACCACCTCCGGTGGCCACGACCTGCCCGCGGGCACACCGCCACCCCCGCAGTCCCCGCCGGTGGCGGGCGGTCCGGACATGCCGCCCGGCCCTCGGACGCCCACGCCCCCCGCCCCGGCGGGTTCCCCCGACTCACCGGCCTCCGGCGTCCGTTTCGACCGTCCGCCGCAGCCGGACGAGTACGCCCTGCCCGAGGAGTACGCGCTGCAGGCGCCCGACCCGCGCGTGGCCCCCGCTCCGCCGACCCCGCCCGAGGGCACCAAGGTGTGCGTGGCCTGCCGTGCGGGCCGCGTCGACCACGACGGGTACTGCGAGAACTGCGGGCACGCCCAGCCGCGCGAGCGCGACCACATGGAGCTGGACGCCGGTCCGGTCGCCGCCGTCAGCGACCGCGGGCTGCGCCATCACCGCAACGAGGACGCGTTCGCCGTGGGCGGCACCTCGCTGCCCGACGGCCGGCCCGCGGTCGTGGCGATCGTCTGCGACGGGGTGTCCTCGGCGACCCGCCCCGACGACGCCTCGATGGCCGCCTCCCGGGCCGCGAGCGAGTCGCTGCTGGCCGCCCTGCCGCGCGGCGCGCACCCGCAGCAGGCCATGCACGACGCGATCATCGCCGCCTCGAACGCGGTCAACGCCCTGGCGGGCGAGCCGGCCACGGTCCGTGAGCAGGGCCCTCACCAGAACGCCCCCGCGTGCACCTTCGTCGGCGCCGTGGTCACCGCGGGCCTGCTGGTCGTCGGCTGGGTCGGCGACAGCCGTGCCTACTGGGTCCCGGTGGACCGGAGTTCTCCCCCGGCGCGGCTCACCGAGGACGACTCCTGGGCGGCGCAGATGGTCGCCGCGGGTCTGATGAACGAGGCCGAGGCGTACGCCGACGAGCGCGCCCACGCCATCACGGGCTGGCTCGGCGCGGACGCCTACGAACTGGAGCCGCACACCGCTTCCTTCAAGCCGGACCGTCCGGGTGTGGTGGTGGTGTGCACGGACGGGCTGTGGAACTACGCGGAGTCGGCCGAGGACATGGCCGACGTGGTACCCCTCGACGCCGCCGCGCGCCCCCTGCACAGCGCGCAGGTCCTCGTCGGTCACGCGCTCGACGGCGGGGGCCACGACAACGTAACAGTGGCCGTCCTGCCGTTCCCGGCACCGCCTATGGGGGCAGGATCGGCCTGAGGCCGCACCGGCGGGGACGGCCTGGGCGGACCGGAGGGGACCGGTCCGTCGACAGTCGTTGCCCCACCACGGGGTGCTTTAGGGGGATTTGAGAACGCATGGCCAATTTCTCGAAATCAAACGTGCCGCAGTTCTCGGTGGACGTGTACCAGAACGAGTACCTGCCTGAGGACGGTCGCGAGGTCAACGCGATCGTCACGGTGACCGCGACCGGCGGCGGCACGGTCGGCAGCGCGGTCGCCGCGCCCCACCTCTACTCGCCGGGCCAGGGCCCGTCAGCGGCCGTGGCGATCATGGTCGACTGCTCGGGCTCGATGGACTACCCGCCGACCAAGATGCGCAACGCCCGCGACGCCACGGCCGCCGCGATCGACACCCTGCGCGACGGCGTGCACTTCGCGGTGGTCGGCGGCACGCATGTGGCCAAGGAGGTCTATCCGGGCGGCGGCCGCCTGGCCGTGGCCGACGCCACCACCCGCGACCAGGCCAAGCAGGCACTGCGCCGGCTCAGCGCGGGCGGCGGCACGGCCATCGGCACCTGGCTGCGCCTCGCCGACCGCCTGCTGTCCTCGGACGACGTCGCGATCCGGCACGGCATCCTGCTCACCGACGGCCGCAACGAGCACGAGTCGCCGGAGGACCTCCGGGCCGCGCTCGACGCCTGCGCCGGACGCTTCACATGTGACGCCCGTGGCGTGGGTACGGACTGGGAAGTGAAAGAAGTCACAGGCATCGCCTCCGCCCTGCTCGGCAGCGCCGACATCGTCGCCGACCCGGCCGGTCTCGCCGCCGACTTCACGCAGATGATGGAGACGGCGATGGGCAAGGAGGTCGCGGACGTCGCCCTGCGGGTGTGGACGCCGGTCGGCACCACCATCAAGTTCGTCAAGCAGGTCGCGCCCACGGTCGAGGAGTTGACCGACCGCCGCACCGAAGCCGGCCCGCGCGCCGGTGACTACCCCACGGGATCCTGGGGGGACGAGTCCCGTGACTACCACGTCTGCGTCGAGGTTCCCGCCGCGAACCTCGGCCAGGAGATGCTCGCCGCCCGGGTCTCCCTGGTCATCCCGCAGCCCGACGGCACCGCCCAGAACCTCGGTGCCCAGGGGCTCGTACGGGCCGTATGGACCGACGACATGGTCGCCTCGACCTCGATCAACCCACAGGTCGCCCACTACACCGGCCAGGCCGAACTGGCACAAGCCATCCAACAGGGCCTCGATCTTCGCAAGTCAGGCGATATGGATGGAGCCACGGCCAAACTGGGCCGGGCGGTTCAGCTCGCCAGCGCCTCCGGAAACGCGGATACGGCGAAACTCCTTGCGAAGGTGGTGGACGTGGTCGATGCCGCGGCGGGTACTGTGCGACTGAAGGCGAAGGTCGCGGAGGCCGACGAGATGACTCTCGAGACACGGTCGACAAAGACTGTTCGTGTAAAGAAGTGACCGAGTAGTGCCCCAGTAGTGCCCTAGCAGGACCCTGAAAAGCAGCGAGCCTGACCCCTTGGGGTTGGAGAAATCCGGTCGAAGCGGCCGGACAGGAGAGGGGGAAGCGCCGACATGCCGACCTGCCCGAACGGACACCAGTCGGGTTCCGACGACTGGTGCGAGGTCTGCGGTCACCGCATGGCCGGTGCCGTTCCTCCGCCCCCTCCCCCACCGCCCCCGCCCGGCGGCGGCTACGGCTTCCCGCCGCCCGGTGGCCCCGGTCAGGGGCCCGGCCCCGGCGGCCCGTTCGGTGGCCCGAACGTCGGCCAGCCGGGCGGCCCGCCGCCCGGCGCCCGCGAGCCGGAGCTCTGCCCGCAGTGCCGTACGCCCCGTGAGGGCGGTGCGCCGTTCTGCGAGGAGTGCCGGTGGAACTTCCTGACCAACACGGCGACGTCGTACACCCCCGCCGCCCCGCGCCAGCCGGCACCCGGCCCCGGCCCGGGCGGCCCGTTCCAGCAGCCGCCGGGTCCCGGCCCGTCGTACGGCGGCGGTGACTCGTACGACTACCAGAGCTCGCGTCCGTCACAGGTGAACCGCCCGGCCGAACCGATCCCGCCGTTCGGCGGGGAGCCGCAGGGCCCGGGAGGTCACGGCGGACCGGGCGGGCCTGGCGGCTTCGGTCCCGGCCCGGGCCACCCGAACCCCGGTGGCCCCGGTGGCCCGGGAGGTTTCGGCCCCGGCCCCGGTGGTCCGGGCAACCCCAACCCTGGCGGTCACGGCGCCCCTGGTGGGCCTGGAGGCAACGGCCCCGGCGCCTTCGGTGGCGACCCGTCGCGGCCGGTTCCGCCGCCGCCCGGCCCCACGCCCCCCGGCGGTCCCGGTGCGACCGGCGGCCTTCCCCAGGGCTTCATGCAGGGCGCTCCGGGCGGCCCGCCGGCCCCGCCCGCCTTCCCGCAGGAGACCAACCGTCCGCCGCAGCAGGGCGGCCCGTCCTTCGGCGGCGGTGACGACGACTGGGTGATCTCGCCGCCGTCGTCCGGTCCCGGCGCCCCGGGCGGTCCCGGTGCCCCCGGCGCCCAGGCGCAGGGCGGCTACGGCTACCCGCAGCCCGGCGCCACCCAGGCCCCGCCGCCGCCTGCCCCCGCCTTCCCGCAGCAGCAACAGCCGCTGACCTGGATGGCGACCATCGGGCCGGACCGCGAGTACTTCATGGCGATGATGCAGCGCTCCGGCCCCGAGGCCGCGGGGCTCAACCTGCCCGCGTACTCGCCCGAGCAGCAGCGTGCGCTCACCGGCAACCAGGTCACCATCGGCCGCCGACGCCACTCCACCGGTGACACCCCCGACATCGACCTGTCGGTGCCGCCGGAGGACCCGGGCGTCTCACACCAGCACGCGGTCCTGGTCCAGCAGCCGGACGGCACCTGGGCGGTCGTCGACCAGAACTCGACGAACGGCACCACGGTGAACGGCTCCGAGGACCCGATCCAGCCGTTCGTGCCGGTACCGCTCCAGGACGGCGACCGGGTGCACGTGGGCGCCTGGACGACGATCACGATCCGGCGCGGCTAGCGACACCAGGAGGGGGGGGGGGGCGGGGAATTTTTTTCTTCCGCGCGCCCCTCCCCCCCTTTTCCCCCCGGGGCGGAGGAGGGTGCCGACCCTCCTGAGTTCCTCCCCCCACCCCCCC